>WYBJ01000238.1 GCA_011525945.1 Burkholderiaceae bacterium
CCTTGGCTAAGTTGGCCAAGGTGGAGCAGAATGGACCACTCACTCCCACTCGAATCCCCCAACACACCCACCGGGCGCATCCGTGCACGTCGAGCGCAACAGCGCAAACCCGGGCGACCGCGTCGGCGGCGTGCGGCGGACTAGCGTCCCTTGGCCACGCCTTCGCGGCGCGGGTCGGCGCCGCCGCTCCAGCCCTCGGGCGTGCGCAGGATGCCGTGAAGTCCACTGGTCATGTCCATGACGCGGATCGGGTGGCCCATCGCTGCGAGTGTTGCGGCGAGCGCCTCGGCTGCTGTGCCGCGTTCGAGCTCGGTCGGTCCGTTGCGGCTGCCGATATTGGGGAAGTCGATGGCCGCCTGCACGTCCATGTGCCAGTCGAGAATCGCGACCAGCGCCTTCAGCACGTAGTTGATGATGAGGCTGCCCCCGGGCGAGCCGATCACCAGCAGCAGATGGCCGTCGGCGTCGAACACCAGCGTGGGCGCCATCGAGCTGCGCGGCCGCTTGCCCGGCTCGACCCGGTTCGCCACCGGCACGCCGTCGCGTACGGGCACGAAGTCAAAGTCGGTGAGCTGGTTGTTGAGGACAAACCCGCGCACCATGAGGCGCGAGCCGAACGACGACTCGATCGTGGTCGTCATCGATACCGCGTTGCCTTCCCGATCGACGATCGAGAGGTGGCTCGTACCCGATTCGGTCAGCGCCCTGCTTTCGGCGCGTGCGGCCGGCGCGCCGGGCGGCGTGCCGGCCTCGGCGCGGCGCATGGAGACTTCGGGCCGTATCAGCGCCGAGCGTTCGCGCAAGTACGCGGTGTCGAGCAGTCCTGCGATCGGAACGCGAACGAAACGGTCGTCGGCGAGGTAGCGATTGCGATCGGCGAACGCGAGCCGACCGGCCTCGGCGATCAGGTGCACCGCGTCCGCCGACAGCGGTCGCAGGGCGCCGAGATCGAAGCGCGAAAGGATGCCGAGCATCTGCAAGACCGCGATGCCGCCCGAGGACGAGGGCGGCATGCCGCATACCCGATAGCTGCGATACGGCCGGCACACGGGCTCTACTTCGCGCACGGCATACGCGGCAAGATCGGATTCCTGCATCGTGCCGGGATTGGTGAGATGACCGCGAACCTCGGCAACGATGTCGTGCGCGATCTCGCCGCGATAGAACGCCTCGGCGCCATCCGCCGCGAGTGTACGCAAGGTGGCGGCGAGCTCGGGGTTGGTGAGCGTCGTCCCCGCCGGTTTGGGCGATCCATCGGCCTGGAAGTAGAGCGCGCGTGCTTGTGGATCCTGCGCGAGCTGCGGCACGCGCGCGAGGATGCGATGCAAACGTTCGGTCAGCGGGTAGCCGTTCTCGGCCAGCGCGATCGCCGGTTCAAACAACGCTCGCCACGGCAGGCGACCATGGCGGCGATGTGCGAGCTCGAGCAGGCGCGGCACGCCCGGCACTCCGACCGAGCGCCCGCCCACGACGGCCTGGCGAAACGGGACGGGGTTGCCGTGCGCATCGAGAAAGAGCTCGGGCGTGGCGGCGAAGGGCGCGGTTTCGCGGCCATCGTAGGCGTGAATGTGCTTCGCGCCAGCGTCGTAGTAGAGAAGGTAGGCGCCGCCGCCCAGCCCCGAAGCGTGCGGCTCGACCAGGTTCAGCACGAGCTGCACCGCGATCGCCGCATCGATCGCGCTTCCGCCTTGCGCGAGCATGCCAAGCCCCGCATCGACTGCGAGCGGATTGGCGGCCGCTACCATGTACTCGCGCGCGTGCGCGATCGGGTGCTCGGTGCGGCCGGTGGCGGGCTCGGGCTGCAGCGGTCGCGCAACTTGCGCCGCAGCGGGTATTGCTATGAAGATCGCGACGAACACGAAAGCGACGAGCGGCCTCGTTAACATGGACAGTTCGTGCGCAGGCGTGCCGGCGATTGCAGGGGACTCGCATGGTAGCGAGCACTTCGGCGAGGGTCAATTTGAGCAGCACACCTGGTATCCGCGGCCGAAAGCGCTGCTCGCATTGCCGCTGCTCGGCATCCCGGGCGTGTGCGCCGAGAACGAGGACCCCGCGTATTACGACGATAGCGTTCAGTTTCGCCCGCCGCCCGCCGAATGAGCGCGCACCGGCGAGCGCCGTGGCGCGACACCGACGCCGTCGTGACTGAACTGCGATGCGGCCGGGCGCAACGGCGCGCCCGGTTGCTCATTCGGAGCGCTCGAAAAGCTCGCGCCCGATCAGCCAGCGCCGAATTTCCGAAGTCCCCGCGCCGATTTCGTACAGCTTGGCATCGCGCAGCAGCCGTCCGGTCGGGAAGTCGTTGGTGTAACCGACCCCACCCAGGCACTGGATCGCCTCGGAAGCCATCCAGGTGGCGCGCTCGGCCGCGTACAGGATCGCACCGGCGGCGTCTTGGCGCGTGATCTCGCCGCGGTCGCACGCCTGCGCCACCGCGTAGACGTAGGCGCGCGAAGCCGAGAGCGTGGTGTACATGTCGGCGAGCTTGCCCTGCATGAGCTGGAAGGCGCCGATCGGCTGACCGAATTGGCGCCGCTCGTGCAGGTAGGGGAGCACCACATCCAGGCACGCCTGCATGATGCCGAGCGGCCCGCCGGCGAGTACCGCGCGCTCGTAGTCGAGCCCGCTCATGAGCACGTCGACACCGCGGTCGACGCCGCCGAGTATGTTCTCCACCGGCACCTCACAGTCGCGGAAGATGAGCTCGCAGGTGTTCGATCCGCGCATGCCGAGTTTGTCGAGCTTGGGACCGGTAGAGAATCCGGCAAAGCCGCGCTCGATCAGAAACGCGGTGATTCCGCGCGCGCCGGCGTCGGACTGGGTGCGCGCGTACACGACCAGTACATCCGCGTCCGGCCCGTTGGTGATCCACATCTTGGTGCCGTTCAGAACATAGCGATCGCCCTTGCGCTCGGCGCGCAGCCGCAGGCTCACCACGTCCGATCCGGCGCCGGACTCGGACATTGCCAGCGCCCCGACGTGCTCGCCGGTGATGAGCCGAGGCAGGTAGCGTGCCTTCTGTTCCTCGGTGCCGTTACGCCGGATCTGGTTTACGCACAGATTGGAATGCGCGCCGTAGGACAGGCCGACCGAGGCCGAGGCGCGGCTGATCTCTTCCATGGCGACGACGTGAGCGGTGTAGCCGAGCCCCGCGCCGCCATAGGCTTCTTCCACCGTGATGCCGAGCAGGCCCATCGCGCCAAGCTGGCGCCACAGCGGTTGCGGGAACGTATTGTCGCGGTCGATCGCGGTCGCGAGCGGTGCGATCTCCCGGCTGCAGAATTGCGCGAGACTCGTGCGCAGGATGTCGATGCTTTCGCCCAGGCCGAAGCCCAGTGCGCGGTGCGAGGTCATGGGCGCGCCTTCGTGTCGAGTTCGCCGGGGTGTGGTGTTCGTCGCGACAGGCGCCCGTGCCGGACGCGGCACCCCACCCGTGCCCGGCGCGGCGTTGCTATGGTTCTCCGCCGCGTTGTCGCCGTCAAGGTGGCCGTGGTGGACAGCCCGCCGGGGTGCTTCGGCGGTCACGTACGTCGCCGCTGCCCGTCTCGACTGCGGCGGCGCGCATCCGCAGCGCGGGGGACGGCGCCGGGCAATCGATCCGTATGCGAGTACGAGTCCGAAGAAGGTTCGATTTGTGCCTCGCAACATCGGGCCGCTACAATACATCCATCCTGCATGAATTCATCCCGATGACCGAGTCCGTTGCACCGTGCCGTGCGCCTGCCGGGGCCCCGGCGAACGCGATCGAGTACGCTTTCGGTGACGCGCTGCCAGCGTCCGCACACAGCATCGAAGTCGCCCCCGGCGTGCACTGGCTGCGCATGCCGCTGCCGTTTGCGCTCGATCACATCAATTTGTGGCTTCTGGCCGACACCGAGGGCTGGACGCTGGTCGACTGCGGGCTCAATCAGCCCGCGACCATCGCGCTCTGGGAGCAGGCTTTCGTGGCGCTGCTCGAAGGCCGTCCGATTACAAGGTTGGTTGTCACACACTATCACTCAGACCATGTCGGGCTGGCGGGTTGGCACGAGCGGCGGTGGCAGGCCCCGTTGTGGATGACCGAGGGCGAGTTTCTGACTGCGCTCGCCCTTTACCACGAGACGGCGGGACACCATCGGGGCGCGATGTTCGACCTGTTCCGGGCGCATGGCCTGGACGAGGCGCGCATCGAAGGCATGAAGATCTTCTCCGGCGCCTACCGGCGCTTGATCAGTGCGCTTCCGCACACCTTCCGGCGCATCATGCCCGACGAGCGGATCGAGATCGGCGCACACTCCTGGCGGGTTCTGATCGGGCACGGCCATGCGCCCGAGCACGCGTTGCTCCATTGCGAATCCCTCGGCGTGCTCATCGCCGGCGACATGGTGCTGCCGAAAATCAGCACCAATATCAGCGTGCGGCCGGTCGAGCCCGACGGCAATCCGCTGGCGCAGTTCCTGCGCTCGCTCGAGCGCTTTGCAGCGTTGCCGCATGACACGCTGGTGCTGCCTTCGCATGGCCTGCCGTTTCGCGGCCTACACGCGCGCATTGCGCAATTGCAGCAACACCATGCGGAGCGCCTGGGCGAGCTCAAGGGCGCGTGCGACGCGCCGCGGTGCGCGCGCGATCTGGTGCCGGTGCTCTTTCGCCGCACGCTGAACGATCACGCCTGGTATTTCGCCATGGGCGAATGCATCGCGCATCTGAACTACCTGATGCACGCGCGTGCCCTCATCCGCGAGCGCGGCGCCGACGGCGTGCTGCGCTTCCGCGCCCCGTGAGACCGTCGAGGACAAGTCGCCATGAGCGAGGCAGATAACAACGCAGCGGCCGGGCTCGACCCGCAGACGCTGGTCGAGATCGCGCAGAGGTCGAGCCGCATTCTGGCCGAGGCGATGCAGCGCGACACCGGTGCGGGCAGCTACAGCATGGGCGACGAGCTGGGCATCGCCAAGGCGTTCTTCGACCTGTCCGCGCGCCTTTGGTCCGACCCGGTGAAGCTCGCCGAGATGCAGTTCGGGCTATGGCAGGACTACGTCGCACTGTGGCAGTCGTCGTTGTTGAGGCTCATGGGGCAGCCGGCGCAGCCCGTGGCGGTTCCGGACAAGACCGACCGCCGTTTCAGGAATACGGAGTGGGAGGAGAACTTCGTTTTCGACCACATCAAGCAGTCATATCTGATCGCGGCGCGCCACTTGCACCGCGCCGTGGCCGACGTGCAAGGACTCGACGAGGCTGCGGCGAAGAAGGTCGACTTCTACACCCGCCAGTACATCGACGCGCTCGCACCGACCAACTTCGCGTATACCAATCCCGAGGTGCTGCGCGCGACCATCGCGAGCGGCGGGCAGAATCTGCTCGACGGCCTGGCCAACCTGCTGGAGGATCTGGAGAAGGGCAAGGGGCGGGTGCGCGTCAGCATGACCGATCCCAAGGCTTTCCAACTCGGCGTCAACATCGCCACCACGCCCGGCAAGGTCGTGTTCCAGAACGATCTCATCCAGCTCATCCAGTACGCGCCGCGCACCGAGACGGTATTCAAGCGCCCGCTGCTCATCATCCCGCCGTGGATCAACAAGTACTACATCCTCGATCTGCGCGAAAAGAACTCGTTCGTGCGCTGGGCGAGCGAGCAGGGCCACACCGTTTACGTCATCTCCTGGGTCAATCCGGACGAGCGCTTCGCGAACAAGGGCTTCGAGGACTACATGCTCGAGGGGCCGCTCGCGGCGCTCGACGCGATCGAGCAGGCGAGCGGCGAGAAAGTCTGCAACGTCATCGGCTATTGCCTGGGCGGTACGCTGCTTGCCTGCACGCTCGCTTACCTGGCGGCGAAGAAGCAGGCGAAGCGGGTCGCCAGTGCGACCTTTTTCGTCACCCTGATCGATTTCTCCGAACCCGGCGAGCTGGGTGTGTTCACCGACGCGCAAACCGTGGATGCACTGGAGAAGCGCATGAACGAGCGCGGCTACCTGGAGGGCTCGGAGATGGCGAATACCTTCAACATGCTGCGCGCCAACGATCTCATCTGGTCGTTCGTGGTGAACAACTATCTCCTCGGCAAGGATCCGGTGCCGTTCGACCTGCTGCACTGGAACTCGGATTCGACCCGTATGCCGGCGCGCATGCACACGTTCTATTTGCGCAATATGTACGTGCGCAACGCCTTGCGCGAGCCCGGCGGCATCACCCTGGACGGGGTGCCCATCGATGTCCGCGACGTCAAGCAGCCGGCGTACTTCGTCTCGACCGCGGAGGACCATATCGCCCCCTGGAAGACGACGTTCGAGGGCGCGAAGCTCCTGTCGGGCCCCGTACGTTTCGTCCTGGGTGGTTCGGGTCACATCGCCGGCATCATCAACGCGCCCGCGGCCAGCAAGTACTGCTACTGGAGCGGCGAGCGACCCGCCGGCGATGCCGAGGCGTGGCTTGGCAAGGCCGAACAGCATCCGGGCTCGTGGTGGACCGATTGGGCACACTGGATCGCGCAGCACGCCGGTCCGCGCGTACCCGCCCGGGTTCCCGGCGAGGGCAAGCTCGCCGTCATCGAGGATGCGCCGGGGCGCTACGCCGGCGTGCATCTCGACCAGCGTTGAGGCGCGCTTCCGCGCAAGGCGTTTTCCACCGCGATCGGTGTATCGCACGTGTCTCAGGCGTGACGTTGTTCCTCGGAGAATAGAGGCTCGCTGGTACAATCGCGCGATGCTCGTGGCTGGAATTTGGCCGGCCCGATCGCGATGGGGAGATCGTGATGCGTTCGATTCTGCTTGTGGGGGCAACGGTGTTGTCGGCTCTGGCAGCGTCTCCGGTGTGGTCGCAAGGTTGGTCCGGAAACCTGCCCGCAGTGCAAGGCCAAGAGCGCACGCTGACGTTCGAGCTTACGCTGCCAGACTTGGTGGCGTGGAATCTCTACCTCGCCTACTCGCCCTTCACGTCGCCCTCGGTCGGTGCTTTTTCCACACCGGCGGTCAATTTCGACGTGCCGTTCGAGATTGCCACGGCTGGGCTACCCGGGGCTCCTCTGCCCGAAGACTTTCTCGAATCGATTCCGAACGGTTTCCAGGAAATCGTCGTCTCCGCCTCCGGGGCTGACCCGGTCGGAGTGAACGGCACGCTCTTCTCGGTGACTTTCAGCGCTCCGCTTTCGGCGCAGACCGGCCCGACCGAGGTATTTTCGCGTTTCTACTACGCGCCCAATGTTGGTGACGAGCAGATCATCGATCTGCCGGTGCTCTCGACCAACATCGCCGCCGTTCCCGAGCCGCACACGTGGGCCCTGATGGTGTGCGGCGTGGTCGCGGTGCTCGGCGGGGTCGCGCGCCGGCGCAAGGCAGAAGCGCCGGCCTGAGTCGGTTGCGACGCCGCCTTCCCCTGCCGGCGCGAGGGCGGGTCGGGGTGCGGCGTCCTGCGACATAGCATCCTGCCGTTACCTTTCATCCAGCATTACCTCGCACGGTGAGGCCCACCCCTGCCGGTGACATCGGCGTGCAACGGCCTTCCGGGCGAGACGAGCGCCGAGCACGAATAAGAACGTCACGGGAGGAGCGCACGCGTGGTTGCAGCACCCACCTGCTTGGCGGGCCTGATGCGCCGCGCCGGCGATCGATTCCGCATGCGAGATCGCCGTAACCGCCGTGATCGCGCCATCCCGCCGTTTGCCCGCAAGCCGCTGTTCGAGTCGCTCGAGCAGCGGCTTTTGCTTTCCGCCGATATCGCACCCGCCGCCGCCACCGGGCTCATCGACGGCATGCAGGCCCTGCGCGATTGGGCGGGCGGCCTGCAATCGCACGGCGCCATGGCACAGGCGCTGCCGATGGCGCAAGCCGCCGATTCCATCAGCATCGGCGCGGCACTCGATCTCGCCACGCTGTTCGATCAGAAGCTGTTCGCGCCGGTGCAGGCGTACCTCGGCGGCGGCGGAACGAAAACCACCGATGGTCTTGTGGGCGCATTGGGGGCGGTTGCCGGCATCAGCTCGGTCTCCGGCGACCAGGTCGGCGACGAGCTGCGCTTCGACGTGGTGCTCGACGCAGCGAAGGCGCTGCCGGGTCTCAAGATCAACATCGGCGCAACCCAGGACGGCACGCAGGTCACCACCGACGCGAACGGCGCCGTCGATGCCACGGGCAACCTGCTGCTCGACTTTTCCTTCGGCTTCGACCTCGACGCGCAACTTGCGCCGGAGGAGGCGTTTTTCCTCGATGTCGACGCATTCGAAGCGAGCGTGACAGCGAACGCAGCGGGCCTTGATTTCGGCGCCAACATCGGCTTTCTCGGCGCCAATGTCGCCAACGGCAGCTTCAACCTGGACGCGGGACTCGCGGTCGCGCTGAACAACCCGGACGCCGACGGTGAAGGCCGGATCACGCTTGCCGAGCTGCTCGGCACGACGCTCGAAGGGCTGGTCGTCATCACGCCGACCGATACGCCCGAAGACAACTTCAGCGCGAACTTTCCGATCAGCGTCAGCCTGGGCAGCTTTATCCCGGCGAGCACGCGACTCACCGTCGCCGGCAATGCGCTCGATCCCGCCAGCATCATCGTCAAGGTCGAAGGCTCGAGCGCCGCCGACATCCTCAACTTCGGCCGCGCCAACCAGTTCGGCGTGGTCGAGGCGTTGCGCCAGATCGGCGGCTGGCTCGACAGCCTCGACGCCTCGGAGGCGTTCGCGCAGAACCTGCCGTTCGCCCAGGGCACGACGTTCTCCGAGCTGCTCGAGCTCGGCCAGGCGTTCAGCGCGGGCTTTCTGGATCAGATCGAGAGTGCGCCGGGTGTACCCGCATTCGCCAACGCGCAGCAGTTCGCGCAGAAGGTGGCGGATCTGATGTACGGTGGCGACACCGCACCGGTCGCGCTCAACTACAACGCATCCACCAATCAGCTCACCTTTCATCTGCGGCTCGATCGCACCTTCGCCGAGGTCGCGGCGCCGGTCGCCTTCTCGGTGAATCTCGCGCCGTTGAACGGCCTGGCGAGCAGCAGCAATCTCCAGATCGGCGCCGACGGCCGCATCGAGTTCACCATCGGCTTCGATCTCTCGCCGTTCGTCGCGACCTGGGCAGGCAACGTCGATCTGCCGTTGAACGGCGTGCTCACCGGCGATGCGAGCTTCACCGTGCGGGTCAACGAAGCGGCCGAGAGCACGCTGATCACGGTGCCGCGCGATCCCGCCAATACGACGCGCAGCGCGCTCATCGCGGACATCAACGCGGCCATCAGCGCCGCCG
>WYBJ01000239.1 GCA_011525945.1 Burkholderiaceae bacterium
CGGACGCATCTTGCGGCTCGAAGACGGGGTCTTGCGGCCGGCGCAGGCGTGACGGGCGTGGCGGGGGTCTGTCAGGTTGCCGCGACGCACGGCTGATCGACACAATGCCGCGTGCGAGTCGTGACGCCGAAGGTCGCCGACGACACGAAAGACGCCGAAGGGCTCCCCGGTGTACATCCCGGATGGGGCGGTGTCACGCGTTTTTCGCGTACTTGCCGGTCAACTGCGGTGTGAGACCTTCCATGTTCTTTCTCTGGCGATCGAGCCGCGTCTCGCGCGACCAGGTGCGCTTCAGATCGTCGCGCACGTTGATTGCGAGCCGTCCCATGCCCTCGCACTCGAGCTCGATCTTGTCGCCGTTCTGGAACCCGCTCAAGCCCCGGTGGTTGGTGCCGGTGGCGAGGATATCGCCCGGCTCCAGCGCGTGGATCGACGTAACCCACTCGATGCAGCGCGGAATCTTGTGCGCCATATCGTCGCTGTTGAAGTTCTGCTTCAGCTCACCGTTCACCCACAGCCGGATCTGCAGCTTGTGCGGATCGGGCACTTCGTCCGCGGTCACGATGTAGGGGCCGATCGGGGCGAAGGTGTCGCGCGACTTCATCTGATAGAACGTGTTGCCGCTCGGCGGCAGCCCGCGCGCCGAGCCGTCGATGAAGTTCATGTAGCCGAACACGTACTTCATCGCGTCGGCTTGGCTCACGTTCGAGGCGCGCTTGCCGATTACGACCGCGAGCTCGGCTTCGCCCTCGAACAAGGCGGCCGGCACGTCCGGCAGCACCATGGTGTCGCCGTTGCCGATAATCGCGCTCGGCGCCTTGTGGAAGGCGTTGATCGGCGCCGGCTCCGAGCGGGTGCCGTCCTCCATGTAGTTGACCGCCATGCAGTCGATCGTCACCGGGCGCGGCAACGGCGGGCGAATGCGTACGCTGGCGAGCGGCTTGCCGCCGCCCTTCGCAGCCGCCTGCTCCAGACGGCCCCTGTAGGCGTCGAAGCGCTCGATCAGCCCGCTGATGAGATCGTGCGGGCCGAGGTGCGGGATGTCGTGCACGACCGAGGTCACGTCGACCACATCGTCGCCCTTGACAATGCCCAGCTTGAAATCGTCGAAGTAGAGAATTTTCATGACGCTGCCCTCCGGGGTGCATGACGGTCGGATGTGGTTCCTGCGGTCATGATACCCATCCGGGCGGGCTGGTGCGAGCCTGCGCGATCGGCCTATGGCATCTCATCCGGGCGGGCGCGAGCGCCGTCGTGCACGACGCCGATGACGCCGGCGGTGACGCCGGCGGCGTAGAGGTCGGCATCGGTACCGATCTGGCTCAGGATGAATCGGCGTGCGCCACGCTTGATCAGTCTCGGAGCGGCGATGCCGGCCGTACCGACGGCGATGCCGGTCCAGATCCAACCCCAGAACACGAGCGCGATGCCGGCGCCGATGATCGCCACGGCGACGAAGGGCAGCAACAGGCGAGCCGACAAGAAGGCGGCAGCGGCGGTGGCATCGACCGCAACGGCGACCCTGCCTTCGCGCCATGCCGCCACGAACTCGGCGTGCGTCAGGCCTGGATCGCCGCTCGCAGCACGGGCGTTGGTTGCGCTACGGGTCATGCTCGGGTTGCGGCACCGGAACCGCTTCCAGGCTGCGCCACATGTACCAGGTGGCGACCGAGCGCCAGGGCGCCCACGGCTTCGTGATGGTCCGTACACGCCGTTCGCTCAGTGGGCGGCCGCGGTTGTAGTTGAGGCTCAGCGCACGCTGCAGCCCGAGATCGGCAAGCGGCAGGATATCGGGGCGGGCGAGGTTGAAGATCAGGAACATCTCGGCGGTCCAGCGACCTATGCCGCGCACCGCGACCAGTTGCCCGATGATGGCTTCGTCGGGTAGATCGACCCAGGCCGCGGGCTCGATCGAGCCGTCATGAAAGCGGCGCGCGAGATCCTGCACGTACTCGCCCTTGCGTGCCGACAGCCCCGCCTCGCGCAGTCGCATCGGGTCGGCGCCCGCGATCTGCGCTGGCGTCATCGCTTCTACCGCTGCGACCAGTCGCGCCCACACGCTTTGCGCCGCTCTGACCGAGATCTGCTGGCCGACGATGGCGCGCGCGAGCGTCTGGAAGGCGTCGCCGCGGCTGCCGAGCTCGAACGCGCGATGGTTTTCGATCAGGCGCCCGAGCACGGGATCGCAAGCCGCCAGGGCGCGGGTCGCGGTCGACCAGTAACGTGGCGAGCTCATGCGGCAGGCGTGCGGATTACGAGCGGTGAGGGTCGCAGCGTGCGATTCTAACGCGTGCGAGGCAGCCTTTCGCGGCCGCCTTGTGCCCGCTGCGCCAGTGCGCGGAAGTCACCGGCGTTCGCTGCTGCGATCCCTCGATCCTCGCCGGGAGGCGCGCTGCCTATGACCAATGGCCGAGGGTGATTCGATGCGCGATTCGATATCGTGGCCGCAATCGCGGAGTCGCTCGATTGGTTCTTCAGACGGTGTCATTCGTAGCAGGTGCGGCGCTGCTGCAGAATCAGGCGCACCTGCCGCACCCCATGCTGATGGTATGGCTCGTGCCGTCGCTGGCTGCGCTAGCGGTTCTGCTGCGCGCGCCGGCTGCACCGCGCCTGCTCGTACGCGCCGCCCTTTGCGTGGTCGCAGGCGCGTTGGGCTTCTTCTGGGCGGGATGGTGCGCACATCTACGCTTGGCCGAGGCGCTGCCGGTCGAGTGGGAGAGTCGAGACCTGCACGTGATCGGCGTGGTCGCGCGGTTGCCGCAGCCGTTCGAGCGCGGTGTGCGTTTCGAGCTCGACATCGAGCATACACTCACGCCGGACGTGCAGGTGCCGCGTCGCGTGCTGGTCTCCTGGTACGGCGCCTGGCGGCGCGACGATGCGCCCGTCGCGCTGCCGCAGGTGCGCGCCGGCGAACGCTGGCAGTTCGCCCTGCGGTTGCGCCGCCCGCACGCTAGCGCAAACCCGCAGGGCTTCGATTACGAAGCGTGGCTGCTGGAGCGCGGCATACGCGCAACGGGATATGTGCGCCCGCAATTGATGGCACGTCGTCTGGACGACTTCGTCGCGGCGCCCGGCTACGCTGTCGAGCGCTTGCGCGAGTATGTTCGCGAGCGGATTTTGCGCACGCTCGAGGGCGAAGCGTATGCCGGCGTGATCGCTGCTCTGGTCATGGGCGATCAGCGTGCGATTCCGCTCGCGCAGTGGACGCTTTTCACGCGCACCGGCGTCAATCATTTGATGAGCATCTCCGGCTTGCACGTAACCATGATCGCAGCATTTGCGTGCCTGCTCGTGCATGCACTCTGGCGGCGCGTGCCCGGGCTCGCATTGCGCTTGCCGGGGCGTCGTGCCGCGGTGCTCGCCGGCCTGGCGGCCGCGGTGGGCTATGCGGCGATCGCCGGTTTCGCGGTTCCGGCACAGCGAACGGTGTACATGCTCGCCGTCATGGCGGCAGTGCTCTGGCTGGGGCAGATGTCGTCGGCGGCCTCGGTGCTGGCGACTGCCTTGCTCGTGGTCACGCTGCTCGATCCTTGGGCGGTTATGGCGCCCGGATTCTGGCTCTCGTTCGGTGCGGTCGCGTTGATCCTTCATGTCGCCACCGGGTCATTACGACCGCCGCACTGGCTGGCCGCGTGGGCGCGCACGCAATGGGCGGTCACGCTCGGACTCGTACCGCTGCTGCTCGCGATGTTCCAGCAGATATCGCTGATATCGCCGCTCGCCAACGCGTTTGCCATTCCTGCGATCAGTCTGATCGTGGTGCCAGTCGCCTTGTTCGGTAGCGTCCTGCCGCTCGATCAGCTTCTGCATGTGGCGCACGCCGCGCTGGCGCTGAGCATGGTCGGCCTGGAATGGCTGGCCGCGGTGCCCGCGAGCGTATGGCAGCAGCACGCCCCGCCGGCTTGGAGTGTGGGTCTTGCCTTATGCGGGATCGTATGGACGCTGCTGCCGCGCGGATTTCCTGCCCGCTGGATCGGGCTGGCCGGCTTGCTGCCGCTGTTCCTGGTGCTGCCGCCGCCACCGCCGCCCGGTACGCTGCGAATGATCGTGCTCGACGTGGGTCAAGGGCTTGCGATCGTCATCCGCACGCACCGCCACGCCCTGCTCTACGACACCGGCCCCGCCTATGCCTCGAACGTCGATAGCGGCACTCGCATCGTGGTGCCGTATTTACGTGCCACGGGCGTGCGGCGCCTGGACGCGATGATCGTATCGCACGAGGATGCCGATCATGCCGGTGGCGCGGCCTCGATCTTTGCCGCTGTGCCGGTTGGATGGTTCGCTTCCTCGTTGCCCGGCGCGCATGGCTTGCACACGCTCGCTGCCGAATCGCGCGCCTGCATTGCGGGGCAGCACTGGGAGTGGGATGGCGTGCGCTTCGAGATCCTGCATCCGCCGGCCGGTCATGAATCGTTGCGGCGCAAGGCCAATGACCGCAGTTGCGTGCTGCGCGTGCAGGCCGGCGCGACGCGCGTGCTGATCGCGGGTGACATCGAGGCGCGCTCGGAGCGCGAATTGCTGGCGAGAGACAAGCGCCAGCGCGCGCACATCCTGATCGCACCGCATCACGGCAGCACCACTTCGTCCACGCCGGAGTTCGTCGCAGCGGTGCATCCTGATGTGGCCGTCTTCAGTGCCGGGTATCGCAACCGCTTTCGCCATCCTCGGGTCGAGGTGGTCGAGCGCTATCAGGCCGTGGGCAGCCGCATCCTGCGCTCGGATCGCCTGGGTGCGCTCGAATTCGAGATCGCCGATGCCGGCGTCCGCATCACCGCCGAGCGCGAGCGCCGCCAGCGCTACTGGCAGGATCGTCCTGCCGGAAACTAGCCTGGACGCCCGATTCGCTACCGCCGCAGCTGCGGGTAGCGAAAGCAGCCGATCAGATGATCGTTGACGAGGCCAGCAGCCTGCATGAAGGCATAAATCGTGGTCGAGCCGACGAAGCGGAAGCCGCGACGCTTCAACTCCTTGCTGATCGCATCCGAGACGGGCGTGGTGACCGGAACATCACCCGTGCGGCTGCGTGCACCGTCGATCGGCATACCGTCGACGAACGACCAGAGCAGACGCGAAAGGTCGGTTCCGGCGGCGTGCAGGCCGAGATAGGCGCGCGCGTTTGTGACCGCGGCCTCGATCTTCAGGCGATTGCGCACGATGGCGGGATCGGCCATGAGCGCATTCAGCTTGGCGGGGCGATACCGGGCGATCTTTTCCGGATCGAAACGGTCGAACGCGCGGCGGTAGGCTGCGCGCTTGGCGAGGATCGTGTCCCAGGAGAGGCCGGCCTGGGCGCCTTCGAGCAGCAGCAGCTCGAACAGCTTGCGCGAGTCGAACAACGGCACGCCCCACTCGCGATCGTGGTAGGCGCCAAGACGTGCGTTCTTCTGCGCCCAGGCGCAACGAATCGGGATGGCCATGACGCATTGTACGGCGGGTGCGAGCGATAGAATGCGAGCGATGATGCTGAAGTGTCCCAAGTGCGGCGCGCCGAGGGCATCCGGAGCGAACGCGCGCGCGTGTGCCTCTTGCGGCCTGGTGTTCGCCAAGTGGGCGCAGCGCGTGCTTGGCCACGAGCGCATCGCGCCCAGTGCGTCTCGCGGGCTCGAGGTCGAGGATGATTCCGATCGACCATCGCTTGCGGAAATTTTCCTGCCGGTGCCCGAGCGCATCGATCCGCTGGCGTTCTACGGCCGCTGCGCGCTCTACGTGGCTTTGCTCGCCTGGGGTCTTTATTTCGTATCGCTCGATCTCAGCAGCAATGAGATCGGCGAATCGTTCATGCACAGGGTCAATCTCGTCTTCCACGAAGCGGGGCACGTCGTCTTCATGCCGTTCGGACATTTCATGATGGTGCTGGGCGGGAGCCTCGGGCAGTTGCTCATGCCGATCATCGCGGGCAGCGTTTTGCTGCTGAAGAATCGCGATGCGTTCGGTGCGTCGCTCGCACTGTGGTGGCTCGGTCAAAGCGTGATGGATCTTGCCCCTTACATCAACGATGCGCGTGCTCTCAACCTCATGCTGCTGGGCGGGGGTACCGGGCGCGACCGCCCGGGCATGCACGATTGGGAGAACATTCTGCTCGATCTCGGCCTCATCGAGCATGAGCACGCGGTCGCGGTCGCTGCGGACCGGCTCGGCGCGGTTCTGCTCCTCGTCGGGCTCGCCTGGGGCGCGGCCGTGTTGTGCCGGCAATACGCTCGCCTGACGCGCGGAGAAAGCGGTGGCTGACGCAGTCCTGCAGACTTCGCCCGAGTCTTCGCCGGGGGACCCGCAAGCGCGGCTCGCGCAGCTCGGCGCCGGCTACGCCGCCGATGAGCAGCGCGTAATCGAGTGCGCGGCCGCGATTGCGCGCGACGAGCTGGGCGCTCGTGCCTTGCCGAGCGGCGAGGGCGCGTTGGAGCATGCTCTCGGTACGGCGGCGTTGCTAGCCGGCATGCAGATGGATCACGAGTCGGTCGCAGCCGCACTCCTGATCGATTTGCCGCCTGCCACGGCGCGCGTTCGGGAGCGCGTGCGCGAGAAAGTCGGCGCCGAAGTGTTCGCCTTGGTCGAGGGCGCCGCGCGCATGGCTCAGATCGAGAGTCTCGGTGCTGCGGTGCCGCCCGGCGAGCACGCGGACACGCAGCTCGAGGGACTGCGCAAGATGCTGCTCGCGATGGTGCAGGACTTCCGTGTCGTGCTCATCAAGCTTGCAGCGCACACGCAAAGCCTGCGCTACCTCGTCAAGGGCGCAGACGACGTCCAGCGCCAGGCCGCCGCGCGCCTCTCGCTCGACATATTCGCTCCGCTCGCCAATCGTCTGGGCGTCTGGCAACTGAAGTGGGAGCTGGAGGATCTCGCCTTCCGCATCACCGATGCCGATCTCTACAGGCGCATCGCACGCATGCTGGACGAGAAGCGGGTCGAGCGCAGCCGCTTCATCGAGGATGCTCGCGACCGGCTCGCGGGCGAGCTCGCACGCGCCGGCATCGCCTGCGAGATCAGCGGGCGGCCCAAGCACATCTACAGCATCTATAAGAAGATGCAACGCAAGCGGCTCGCTTTCGAGGATCTGCACGACATCAACGCGCTACGCGTTTTCGCCGCCGACGTGAAGGACTGTTACGCGGTGCTCGGCATCGTGCACAGCCTGTGGACACCGTTGCCGAAGGAGTTCGACGATTACATCGCCAAGCCCAAGGGCAACGACTACCGCTCGCTGCACACCGCGGTGATCGGCCCCGGCGAACGCGTGCTCGAGGTGCAGATCCGCACCTACGAGATGCACCGGCAAGCCGAGCTCGGCATCGCGGCGCACTGGCGCTACAAGGAAGGCACGCGCAGCGACAGCCGCTACGACGAAAAGGTGGCTTGGCTGCGGCAGATGCTCGAATGGAAGGAAGAACTGGCCGACGGTCGCTCGCTCGCCGAACACTTCAAGACGGGGCTGTTCGACGACACGGTCTACGTGCTCACCCCGCAGGGCAAGGTGATCGATCTACCGAAAGGCGCCACACCGGTCGACTTCGCCTACGCAGTGCACACCGACCTGGGCCATCGCTGCCGCGGTGCACGGGTCGACGGCGTCATGGTGCCATTGAATACGCTGCTCGCGCACGGTCAGTCGGTCGAGATCGTCGCCGCCAAGCAAGGCGGCCCGAGCCGCGACTGGCTGAATCCGTCGCTTGGTTTCATCGCGAGTCACCGCGCGCGCGCGAAGGTGCGCCAGTGGTTCAACGCTCAGAACCTGGAAACGGCCGTCGCGCAAGGCCGCACGGCCGTCGACAAGGAGCTCGCGCGGCTCGGCCTGACGGCGCTCAAGCTCGAAACCGTGGCCGAGCGCGCGGGGTTTGCGGGCCTGCCCGAGTTCCTGGCCTCGGTCGGGCGCGGCGAAGTGAATGCGCGCCAGCTGCAGGCAGCGATGCGCGAGCCCGAAGCGCCGCTGGCGGAGCCGGACGCAGCGGCGCTGGTCACGCATAAAGCCCGCGCTGGCGCGGGCGGCAGCGGCATCCTCGTGGTCGGCGTCGACAAGCTTCTGACCGTGCCGGCGAAATGCTGCAGGCCCGCGCCGCCGGATGCGATCGTGGGATTCGTGACCCGCGGGCGCGGGGTGACGATTCACCGGGCGGGTTGCGTGAACCTGCGCACCATGGCACCCGAGCGGCTCATCGCGGCGCAATGGGGTGATTCCGGCGGCGGCGTTTTCGCGGTCGACATCGAGCTCAACGCGACCGATCGCACGGGACTGCTGCGCGACGTATCGGATACGCTCGCGCGCGAACGGATCAATGTTCTCGCGGCGCATACCGGATCGCGTGATACCGGTGCGCGCATGGCGTTTACGGTCGAGGTCGCCGACACTACGCAACTCGCACGCGTGCTCGGGATGCTCGCGCAGGTGCCGGGAGTGATCAGCGCGCGACGACGCTAACGCGCGTCGATACCGTCAGACGAAGCGAACGCTCAGCGGGAGTAGTTCCAACCCGTCGAGCTCGAAACGCCAGATCTCCCCGGCCGAGATCGGCAGCGCCGCGGTCAGCGTGCCGGTCGTGACGATCTCGCCCGCCGCGAGCGGCTCGAATTGCGGCTGCCCGGCCAGCACGTCGGCCACGAACGCTAGCGCCAGGGCGGGATGACCCAGCGCGTTCGCTCCCACGCCTCGAGCAGCCACCGCGCCATTGCACGACAGCACTGCTCGGCAATCACGCAAGCAGGCCGACCAGTGCGCGGTTGCCGTGCGCGGCAGGGCGACGCGGTTGCCGAGAATGAGCGCCGCGTGCAGTCCCTGTTGCGCCACCGTGTCCTGCACGCGGAACTTCCAGTCGGGATAAAGACAATCGACGATCTCGAACGCTGGCGCGACCCATTCGACCGCTTCGAGGATACGTGCCGGTTCGCGCATCTCGGCACCGAGGTCGCTGCGCAGGCCGAACGCGATCTCCGGCTCGATGCGCGGCGCGCGCGTGCGCCGCAGCGAAAAATCGCTGGGATCCGCTGCCGCTTCGACCAGGGTCGTGTCGTACACCGGCGCCCAGATCGGAGAGTCGACACCATACTCGGGCCAGATGTTGCGGTTGGTGAAACCGACCTTGCGCCCGACCATGCGTTCCCCGCGATGTTCGCGCGCTTGCCGGATGCGCGCGAGCACGCGGTACGCCATGGGAAGATCGAACGCGGGATCGGCCGCGCTCGGCGGTGCGATCGGGCGGCAGATGTCGTAAGCGCTCAGTTGCGCGCCCGCGAGCAGCGCAATGGAATCGACCATCACCGCGATCTCAGACGCCGTCGACCAGCAGAAGCTGCGTGCGTGCAGACCGCTGCCGCAGCGCCTTCGGGTTGGCATACGCGGGCGAGCGCCACCAGGCGTTCGCCGCTGCGCGATCCGGGAATTCGAGGATGACCAGCCGCTTCGGCTGCCAGTCGCCTTCGAGCGTCTCGCATGCACCGCCACGCACGATGAAGCGTCCGTTGAACGCGCCGAGCGTGGCGGCGACCTCGCGCCGGTATTGCTCGTAGCCTTGCGCATCGGTGACCTCGACCTCGGCAATCACGTATGCAGCCATGCTCGCTCCTCAAGTTCGTGCCCGATCGCGTCGATACGACGGCGTGAGCGGGACGGTGGCCCACGATTTTATGCCTGAAGCAGCCGGGCGGTTTGAATGCCCGGGGGCATTTGCTACAATCCCGCGCTCGCAGGCGCGTAGCTCAGCTGGTTAGAGCACCACCTTGACATGGTGGGGGTCAGTGGTTCGAGTCCACTCGCGCCTACCACATCGGCTGCGGGGCAATTTCGAGGGATGGCGTGCGTGGATCGCCGAACGTGCATCGGGCAGCGTAGCTGATCCGGTCGAGCCTGTGACGGAAGAAAGTGCGGCTCGCCCGCGCTTTTTTTTGTCCTCAAGGAGCCTCCCAATGCCTGACATCCGACTGCCCGACGGGTCGATTCGAAGTTTTGCCGCGGCGCTCAGCGTCGGCGAAATTGCGCAATCCATCGGCGCCGGGCTCGCACGTGCCGCGCTCGCCGGGCGAGTCGACGGCAAGCTCGTCGACACCACGTACCGGGTCGAGCACGATGCCGAAGTCGCGATCATCACCGATCGCGACGCCGACGGGGTGGCGATCCTGCGCCATTCCACCGCGCACCTGCTCGCGCACGCGGTAAAGGAACTCTTCCCCGATGCGCAGGTGACGATCGGCCCGGTGATCGAGGACGGTTTCTACTACGACTTCTCCTTCAAGCGGCCCTTTACCCCCGAGGATCTCCAGGCGATCGAGAAGCGTATGACCGAAATCGCCAAACGTGACCTCAAGGTCGAGCGCAGCCTCATGCCGCGCGATGAGGCGGTCGCCTATTTCCGCAGCATCGGCGAGCACTACAAGGCTGAGATCATCGCCGCGATCCCCACCGACGAGCCGATCTCGCTCTACCGCCAGGGGGAATTCACCGATCTGTGCCGCGGTCCGCACGTGCCTTCGACCGGACGGCTCAGGGTGTTCAAGCTCATGAAGCTCGCCGGCGCCTATTGGCGCGGCGATTCGCACAACGAGATGCTGCAGCGGATCTACGGCACGGCCTGGGCGAAGAAGGAAGATCTGGACGCCTACCTGCACCGGTTGGAGGAGGCGGAGAAGCGCGATCACCGCCGCCTCGGGCGCCAGCTCGACCTATTCCATCTGCAGGACGAAGCGCCCGGGATGGTGTTCTGGCATCCGAAGGGCTGGTCGCTGTGGCAGCAGATCGAGCAGTACCTGCGCGGGGTGTTGCGTGCTCGCGGCTACCAGGAAGTGCGCACCCCGATGGTGATGGACCGAGTGCTGTGGGAGCGTTCGGGTCACTGGGAGAACTATCGCGAGCACATGTTCACGACCGAGTCGGAAAAGCACGACTACGCCGTGAAGCCGATGAACTGTCCGGGGCACGTGCAGATCTTCAATAGCGGCCTGCACAGCTACCGTGATCTGCCGCTGCGTCTGGCTGAGTTCGGTTCCTGCCATCGCAACGAGCCGTCGGGTGCGTTGCACGGCTTGATGCGGGTGCGTGGGTTCACCCAGGACGATGCGCACATCTTCTGCACCGAGGAGCAGATCCAGGGCGAGGTGGCCGAATTCATCCGCCTGCTGATCGATGTCTATGCCGATTTCGGTTTCAGCGACATCGTCTACCGGCTGGCGACGCGCCCGGAGAAGCGCGTGGGGGACGATGCCGCCTGGGACAAGGCCGAGGCGGCGCTCGCGCAGGCGCTGGACGAGCAAAAGGTGCCATGGGAGCGCTTGCCGGGCGAGGGCGCGTTCTACGGTCCGAAAGTCGAGTTTTCGCTCCGCGACTCGCTCGCCCGGGTCTGGCAATGCGGCACCATACAGGTCGACTTCTCCATGCCGGGCCGGTTGGGGGCGGAATACGTCGCGGAGGACAACGCGCGCCGCATCCCGGTGATGCTGCATCGGGCGATCCTGGGCTCGCTCGAACGCTTCATCGGGATGTTGATCGAGCACTGCGCAGGCGCCTTCCCGCTCTGGCTCGCGCCGGTGCAATTGGTCGTCATGAACATCACCGATGCCCAGGCGCAGTACGCACAAAACGTGGCGGAGCGCCTGCGCGCGGCCGGTCTGAGGGTCCAGACCGACTTGAGGAACGAAAAAATAACCTATAAGATCCGCGAACATAGTTTGCAGAAGCTGCCCTATCAGCTCATCCTCGGTGAGAAGGAGCGGGCCGCATCCGCGGTGGCCGTACGCAATCGCAAAGGCGAGGACCTTGGCGCGATGCCGTTGCCGGCGTTGATTGAGCGCCTGCAGGCCGAGGTCGCCCGCCGCAGCCGTACGGCCGAATACTAATCAACCGGAGTTACCGCGATAGCACAGGAACGAGAGGCACGAATCAACAGCGAGATCACGGCGTCGGAAGTCCGACTGATCGGGGTCGAAGGAGAGCAAGTCGGCGTCGTCCCGATTGGCACCGCGCAACAGATGGCCGAGCAGGCCGAGGTCGATCTGGTCGAGATCGCACCGGGGGCCGCACCGCCGGTGTGCCGTCTCATGGACTACGGCAAGTTCAAGTACCGCGAGAGCAAGAAGCGGCACGAGGCGAAGCTCAAGCAGAAGCAGATTGTCGTCAAGGAAGTGAAGTTTCGTCCGGGCACCGACGAGGGCGACTATCAGATCAAGCTGCGCAATCTGATCCGGTTTCTCGACGAGGGTGACAAGACCAAAGTCACGCTGCGGTTTCGCGGCCGGGAGATGGCGCATCAGGAGTTCGGCATCCGCCTGCTCGAGCGAATTCGAGCCGACCTCGAACCCCACGGTGTGGTGGAGCAGTTTCCGAAGATGGAAGGCCGGCAGATGATCATGGTGCTGTCGCCCAAGAAGGTGTTGCCCAAGCCCGCGGCCAAGGCGGCTCCGGTGCCCAAGCCGGTGGCGCAGGCATCCGCGGCGCGAGCGAAACCGAGTCCCGTCTGACGAGGCGAGGGCTCGGCCAACGAGTCGGGGGCTGCGAAGCCGGTCCGGCTCATAACAAGTGGTGCACGGTTAGCAAGCGCTCCGAGAATTGCAGTGCTTTCCTCGGGCCACCGGTCGCCATGTCACAAGCAGGAGTCGTCATGCCGAAACTCAAGACCAAGAGCGGCGCTGCCAAGCGCTTCAAGGTGCGCTCGGGCGGAAGCGTCAAGCGCAGCCAGGCGTATCTGCGTCACATCCTCACCAAGAAGGCCACCAAGCGCAAGCGTCAATTGCGCGGGACCACCGAGGTCCACGCCGCCGACAAGAAGTCGGTGCGCGCGATGATGCCATACGCATAAGGAGCTGCCGCTATGCCACGAGTCAAGCGCGGCGTGACCAGCCGCGCCAGCCACAAGAAGATCCTCAGCCAGGCCAAGGGCTACCGCGGCCGGCGCAAGAACGTCTTCCGAGTCGCGAACGAGGCGGTGATGAAAGCCGGCCAGTATGCGTATCGCGATCGGCGCCAGCGCAAGCGCCAGTTCCGCAGTCTCTGGATAGCGCGCATCAATGCCGCGGCGCGCGAGGCGGGGTTGACCTACAGCACGTTCATGAATGGTCTGCGCCGCGCGGCGATCGACGTCGACCGGCGCGTGCTGGCGGATCTTGCCGTGCGCGATCCGGCCGCGTTCGGCAAACTCGCGCAGTCGGCCAAGGCGAGCCTGCCCGCTCAGCCTGCCGAACAAGCCTAGCGAGCCTGCGCTGCAAGCTTGAGCGCACGTTCGTAGCACCATGTCCGATGTCGCATCCATCGACGCGCTCGTCGCCGAAGCCGAGGCCAGGTTTGCCTTGGCGGCCGACGCGGCTTCGCTCGAAAACGTCAAGGCGCGCTATCTCGGGCGTAGCGGCGCGCTCACCGAGCTGTTGAAGGGGCTGGGCAGGCTTGCTCCCGAGGAGCGGCGCGAAACCGGCGGCCGCATCAACGAAGCGAAGGCGCGCATCGAGCGCTCGCTCGAGGAGCAGCGCGCGCGGCTGCGCAACGAGGCGCTGGAAAAGAAGTTGCGCGAGGAAGCGATCGACGTAACCTTGCCCGGGCGCGGCAGCGGGCAGGGCGGGTTGCATCCGATCACGCGCGTGCGGGTGCGTATCGAGGCGCTGTTCCATTCGTTGGGATTCGATGTCGCCGAAGGGCCGGAGATCGAATCCGATTTCTTCAATTTCACGGCGCTCAATATGCCGGAGAATCATCCGGCGCGCTCGATGCACGATACCTTCTACGTCGAGGGCGGCAAGCATCTCTTGCGCACCCACACTTCGCCCATCCAGATTCATTACATGCGTTCGCACCGGCCGCCGCTGCGCGTGCTGGCCCCCGGGCGCGTCTACCGGTCCGATTCGGATGCGACCCATTCGCCGATGTTTCACCAGGTCGAAGGGCTGTGGGTTGACGAAGGCGTGAGTCTCGCCAATCTCAAAGGTGTGGCGATCGAGTTCCTACAGCGCTTCTTCGAGCGTACGGACTTACGCGTGCGCTTTCGCCCCTCGTTCTTCCCGTTCACCGAGCCCTCGGCCGAGATCGACATGAGCTTCGGCGACGGCTGGCTCGAGATCGGTGACTGCGGCATGGTGCATCCCAACGTCCTGAGGCACGGCAGCATCGATCCGCAGCGCTACCAGGGTTTCGCGTTCGGCATGGGGATCGATCGGCTGGCGATGTTGCGCTACGGCGTCGATGATCTGCGGTTGTTCTTCCAGAACGATTTGCGCTTCCTGCGACAGTTCGCATAAGGGCTGCCGGGTGCGGCAATCGGCCAAACGCCCGCAATAGCGATGCTGATAACATGAGATTCTCCGAGAATTGGTTGCGCAGCCTTATCGATCCGGCACTCACAAGTGAGGCGCTCGCCGAGCTTCTCACGATGTCCGGCCTCGAAGTCGAGGCGCGCGAAGCGGTTGCGCCGGCTTTTTCCGGTGTTGTGGTCGCGACCGTTGCTTCGGTCGAGCCCCACCCGAACGCCGATCGTCTCAGCGTATGCCGCGTCGATACCGGCGTGGAGACGCTGCAGGTGGTGTGCGGTGCGCCGAACGTTCGCGCCGGAATGCGGGTTGCCTGCGCGCGCGTGGGCGCCCGGCTGCCCGGCCTCGCCGTGGAGCGCGTGCAGGTGCGCGGCGTCGAATCGCGCGGCATGCTGTGCTCGGCACGCGAGCTGGGCCTGGGCGATGATCACGGCGGCGTGCTCGAGGTCGATGCGGACTGCGCTGTCGGGTCGGATTTGCGCGCGCAGCTGGATCTCGATGATTGGCTTGTCACGCTCAAGCTCACACCCAATCGCGGTGACTGCCTGAGCATCCTCGGCCTGGCGCGCGAGCTGGCGGCATTGACTGATAAACCCTTCGCGGCGCCGCAGATCGTCCCCGTGACGAGTACGCTCGACGACGAACGTGCGGTGTGGCTTCAGGCCGGTTCCGGCTGTCCGCGTTACTGCGGCCGCGTGCTTGCATCGCTCGATGCCGCAGCACCCAGCCCAGCGTGGCTGCGCCGGCGGCTGGAGCGCTGCGGCGTGCGGCCGATCTCGGCCATCGTCGACGTGACCAACTACGTGATGCTCGAGCTTGGCCAGCCACTGCATGCGTTCGACCTGGCGCAGCTCGAGGGCGACATTCGCGTGCGCCTCGCCCGAGCCGAGGAGCGGATCAAGTTGCTCGATGGCCGCGACGTAGCGCTCGATTCCGCGCACATGGTCATCGCAGACGAGCGCAAGGTGCTTGCACTGGCCGGCGTGATGGGGGGCGAGGCGAGCGGTGTATCGGCTTCGACTGGCGCGATCTTTCTCGAAAGCGCATTTTTCGATCCGACCATCGTGGCGCAGGCATCGCGTGGCCTCGAGATCGCAAGCGATGCCGCGTACCGCTTCGAGCGTGGCGTGGACTTCGGACTCGCGCGCGCGGCCATGGAGCGCGCGAGCGCATTGATCCTGGAGATCTGCGGTGGTCAGGCGGGCCCGGTGACCGAGGTACTCGCGGCGCTGCCGGCGCGTAACCCGGTGAGTTTGCGTGCCGAGCGCGTGCAGCGCGTGCTCGGCATCGATCTTGACACGGCGCGCATCGAACGGATCCTGCGCAGCCTGGGATTCGCCATCGTGAGGCAGGCGGGTACATTCGTGGTCACGGCGCCGAGCTACCGGTTCGACATCGAGATCGAAGAGGATCTGATCGAGGAGATTGCCCGCGTTCACGGCTACGAGAACATTGCGCCGACGCTGCCGGTCGCATCAACGCCTATCCTTGCGCTGCCCGAACGGATCGTCCCCACCCACGCGATCAAGCGTGCGCTTGCGGCGCGCGATTACTTCGAGGTGGTGACCTTCAGCTTCGTTGATCGTGAGCTCGAAACCGATTTTGCGACGGCCGTCGACCCCGTCGCCGTGCTGAATCCGATTGCAAGCCAGATGGCCGTCATGCGCAGCACCTTGCTCGGCAGTCTGATCGAGTGCGTACGGTTCAATGTCGCCCGCAAGCAGGAGCGTGTACGGATATTCGAGGTCGCGACCTGCTTTGAGCGCGAAACGGCGGGTTTTCGCCAGACCGAGCGCGTGGCGGGGCTATGCTACGGAAGCGCCTACACGGAGCAATGGGGCGAGCGCAGCCGCGCGGTCGATTTCTACGATGTCCGGGCCGATCTTGGTGCCGTGATCGGGCACGAGCAATTGCGCTTCGAGCCCGGCGTACATCCGGCGTTTCATCCCGGGCAATGTGCACGTGTGCTGATCGGGGGAGATGAAGTCGGTTGGATCGGTGCGCTGCACCCCGCTTGCCAACAGAAGTACGAACTGCCCTCGGCTGTCGTCGGCTTCGAGATCGACTTGGATGCGATCCGCTCGCGCGTTTTACCGGCCTACCAACCCCTGCCTCGGTCGCAACCGGTGCGCCGGGACATCGCGCTTCTGGTGGACGAGGATCTACCCGCAGCGCGACTGCGCGACGCGATTTTCGACGCGGGAAAGCCTCTGGTGCGCGCGGTCGTTGTGTTCGACGTGTATACCGGCCAAGGCATCCCGGATGGAAGAAAAAGTCTTGCTTTCCGAGTGTTATTGCAAGATACTGAAAGAACTTTGACGGATGGTGAGGTCGACGCTCATCTTCAGCGTATCGTCAATGTTGTTCAACAAAAACATGGGGCTGCACTCCGATATTAACGGGATTGCTAATTAGTTGTTTGTAGCCCTTTGAAAAGCCGCATGCTAGGGAGAGCGGGGAGAAAATGCATTCCGGCCAGGACTTCACCGGCATCCAATCTGCTGTCGCGATGCATGAGAACGAAGCGCCGGGGAATGGCAATGAGGTGAGCAAGGGCACTCTGACGAAAGCGGAGCTTGCCGACCTGCTGTTCGAGAAAGTCGGCTTCAACAAGCGCGAAGCCAAGGACATGGTCGAGGCGTTTTTCGAGGAAGTCCGTACCGCGCTCGAGCGCGGCGAGGGCGTCAAGCTATCCGGCTTCGGTAACTTCCAACTCCGGGACAAACCCCAGCGCCCAGGTCGCAATCCCAAGACCGGCGAGGAGATCCCTATCACCGCCCGGCGCGTCGTTACTTTCCACGCATCGCAGAAACTGAAGGCGCTGGTCGACAAGCATTACCCCGCCGATGGACAGCAGCAATCCCAATCGTAAGCCCAGCCTGCCGCTGATTCCTGCCAAGCGCTATTTCACGATCGGCGAAGTAAGCGACCTGTGCGGCGTCAAGCCGCACGTGCTGCGCTACTGGGAGCAGGAGTTCACGCAACTCAAGCCCGTGAAGCGTCGCGGCAACCGGCGCTACTACCAGCACCACGAGGTCCTCCTCATCCGCCGCATTCGCGAGCTCCTTTACGACCAGGGCTTCACCATCAGCGGCGCCCGCAACCGGCTCGACGAGATCGCCTCGCAGCCCGCTGCGGCCGAGTCCCAACGCAGGTCCATCGACATCGAGCACATCCGCGACGAGATCCGCAGCGTCATCGAGATGCTGCACTGAGTCGGACCGCGAAGGCGAGCGCTCCCACCCGACGTGGCGCCGATTCTTCCGAGTCAGCCGGTACCAGCGCACGCAGTCGCGCAAGGCGTGGGTTCCAAGCGGCGCGCGCACTGTATAAAATGGCTCGCGTCGGGGCGTAGCGCAGCCTGGTAGCGTACCTGCATGGGGTGCAGGTGGTCGGGAGTTCGAATCTCCCCGCCCCGACCAGTCTACTTAGCGAATAATCAATGATGTATCGATTATTCGCCTACCCTGTCTTTCTTCGCAAAATTGTCAGTGGCGGATCCTCTGGCGATTGAAGTGTAGGGCAG
>WYBJ01000031.1 GCA_011525945.1 Burkholderiaceae bacterium
CGAGCACACACACGGCTCAAGCGGTGAGGATGAGCTGGGCGCGGCTGCTCAAGCGCGTGTTCGACCGACATCGAGCGCTGCGCGTGCGGCGGCGAGCCGAAGATCCTCGCCGCAATCGAAGATCCGGTTGTGATCGTGAGGATCCTCACGCACCTGGGCCTGCCGGCCCGTGCGCCGCCGCGCGCCCCGGCGCGGGCGCCTGCGCTCGTCCACGCGGCCTGATCTGCGAAAGCACAACAACGGTGTCTGCGCCAGAACCGACGAACTCGCTCGACTCACGCCTGCGCGCCGGCGTCGAAGCGCCGTGGCCTACGATGATTCGGACCGATGCCGAGTTTGAATCGTCAGTGCGATGGGGGATCTTTCGCCAGGCAGCGTGCGGTTGACCGCTCGAAACACCGCCGGCGAAAAAGGTGGCTTAGAATGACGATCCTCGATCCGGGCCTCACGATGGAACTGCACCTGCACAACACCGCCACTCGCCGCAAGGAGGTCTTCCGGCCGATCGACCCGCAGCATGGGCGCCTGTACGTCTGCGGGCCCACGGTCTACAACCTCGCGCATCTGGGCCGCGCCCGGCCGGTGATCGTGCTCGACGTGCTCACGCGGCTGCTGCGGCATCCGTATCCGCGCGGCACCTACGTGCGCAACATCACTGACGTGGACGCTAAGATCGTCGATCGCGCGCGCGAAAGCGGCGAGCCGATCGGGTCGATCACCGCACGCACGACGGAGGATCCCCAGCGCGACATGGCGGCGCTGAACGCGTTGCCGCCGGATGTCGAGCCGCGCGCCACCAGCCATATCGGCGAGATGGTGCAGGTGATCGGCAGGCTGATCGAAAGCGGCCACGACACCGCACGCGCCGAGCAGGCGACCGCGGCGCGGATTGCTGCCCGCAAGGCGCGCGATGATACGGCGGCCGATCGCATACGGACGGAGCGGCTCGCCGAGCGCATCGTGCTCGAGGACGGTCCGGACGGAACCACCTGGCGAAGGATTTCCTGATGGAATGGGCTGCCTGGATCGCGGATCGCAGCGTCCCCGCCTTCGTCGTGATCCTGTTTGCTCTTCAGTACGCCGCGCGCGAACTTGGTCTGCGCCTCGCGCGCCGGCGCGTGGCGCGCGAGGGGGGGCGGCCCGAGGAAGTGAACGTGCTGGTCGGTGGCATGCTCGGTCTGCTCGCCTTCGTGCTCGCGCTCACCCTCGCCTTCGCCAACGGCCGGTTCCAGGAGCGGCGCGATGCGACGCTTGCCGAGGCGAATGCGATTTCCTCGGCCTGGGCGCGCGCCGTGGCGATCGGTCACCCGCGTGGCGACGCGATCGCGGCACGGATGACCGAATACGCGCGGCTGCGTGTCGAGTATGTCGCAGCACCGCTCGATGCGCCGACGCTCAAGGCGCTGACCGACCGCACCGTCGCGCTGCAGGCCGACATCTGGGGCGACGTGGCAGCGCTGGTGCGCGAACGGACCGATTCGGCCGCCACATCGGTCATGGTAGCGGTGGACGATACCTTCGGCCAGACGCTGAAGGTGCGCTTCACCTTCAGCTCGCGCATGCCGGAGCAGATCTTCTGGCTGCTGATCGGCATGTCGACGGTCACCATGGCGGCGCTCGGCTACCAGATCGGGCTGCGCGGCCAGACGCTGCGGATGCTGTCCTTCCTGCTGATCGGCATGTGGACCGTGGTGATCGTCGATATCCTCGACCTCAGCTCGGCCCGCGTCGGCACGATGCGCAACGCCACGAACGCCTATGACTGGGTGCTGGAAGGCTTTGCGCCACATCCGTCGGGGCGCTGACCTCGCGGGGAGTTGATGTGACCATATCGACCACCGCCTCGACCAGGCGATCGAGGATGGCAAGGCGGAGAGGCGCTGGCGGAGTTGCGCGCCGTATCACGGCCAATGTCACGCCGCCGAGTACTATGTCGTAGATACGTGCCGGCGGCAATGCGGAATCGATCTACGCTTGCCCGGCGCTGAGCCGGGCGCCGCGATCGCACCGACTGGCCGCCGAGGATCCCACCGGGCGCGCCGAGCGAATCCTGCATTCGATCACGATCGATCGAGCCGGCGGCAGCGAGCAAGCTCGACGCAGCGATTGCCTGGCGGCGGGCTACCGCGCCGAGGTTTGCCGGCGCCGGCGCCTTGCCGTGACGATGCCTAATAAGCCGAGTCCGGCAAGCATCATGGCGTACGCATACGCTGCCAGCGGCCTCGTCACCCGCCTCGTGCGTGCGAACCGCGTTTGCCCGCGAGTCGGGTGCGGCACAACGCGTACACGGCGCAGCGCGTCGCTTGGCATTCGCGCTCGGCGTACGGTCAGGCAGCCTGTCGGACGGAGTCGCGCGCCTGTTCGACCTGCTCGTTGCGGTGTCGCCGCAATATATGAACGACCAGCAGTCTGTACTCCTCGGGCGAGAGCATCAGGTGCTCCCGAATCTGCTGCAGGAACTCGATCTTCTGGCAGGCGCTCAGGGCGGTGTGGTTCGTTGACAAGGCAATGGACCTCTCTTACGGCGACGACCGTTCCATACTGTCGACCGGTTCTTCGGCGCCAAAGCGCGAAGAACGTTTGGATTGCGTCGCACTTTGCAGGCATGGCCGCTGTGTTCAAAGCCGGATCGAAGCGTTCGCAAACCGGCGTCGAACCATGGAATCGATGTCAAAATCATGCCGACGCTGTCCGCGGGAATCTGCTCACACTCAGCGACGCAGTCGTTGCGAACCATGCGCCAGCGCTCGCCCGATTCCTCGATGCCCTCGACCCCGATGGTCCGGCGACGCGCCTGCGACATCGACATCGAGCGCTGCGCGTGCGGCGGCGAGCCGAAGATCCTCGCCGCGATCGAAGATCCGGTTGTGATCGTGAGAATCCTCACGCACCTGGGCCTGCCGGCCCGGGCGCCGCCGCGCGCCCCGGCGCGGGCGCCTGCGCTCGTCCACGCGGCCTGATCTGTCGAAGCACGACAAGGGTGTCTGCGGCAGAACCGACGAACTCGCACGGCCTGTGGCTGCGCAGCACGCTCAACATGCGTCGAAGCGATGCGGCACCGGACGATGCCGGAACCAAGAAGCTGTCGAGCCCGGCGCAATTTGCGGGAATTTTCCCCCATGACCGTGCGATTGACCGCTCGGTGAAGGGCGTTAACGTACCGGCTGGCGAGAGCACTCGCGGGCCGATCGTTCGACCCGAAGGATCGCACCAGCGACCCGGCCACGGCCGTCGACGACGGCCGGCCTGCGCGCCCCTCTACGCGTACAGCCAAGCTCGTTCGTTCCGGTAATCGGCCTCGAATGCCTCGAAAGCGCGCTGATATTGCAGCGTGCGCGCGATGTCGTCCAGCCCCTCAAGCAGGCACTTCTTGCGCACGGGATCGATGTCGAAGCGATGAATTCCGCCGCGGGCATCGGTCACCGTCTGCGCATCGAGATCGACGGCGATGGTCGCACCCGGGCGGTCACGAAGCTGCCCGCGCAGCGCCTCGCACTCGGCTTCGCCGAGCACCACGGGCAGCAGGCCGTTCTTGTAGCAGTTGTTGAGGTGGATATCGGCGAAGCTCGGCGCGATGATGCAGCGGATGCCGAACTCGTAGAGCGCGTAGACCGCGCTCTCGCGCGAAGAGCCGCTGCCCCAGTTGCGATCGGCCACGATGATCTGCGCGCGATTGAAAGGCTCGGCGTTCAGGATGTGCTCCTTCTCGCTGCCGTCGGCATTGAAGCGCCGGTCGTGAAACAGGACGCGCGCATATGCAGGACCGCGCGGCAGCTTGTTGAACCGCGTCGGGCAAAGCTGATTGGTATCGACGTTCGGTTCATCGATCGGCACGGCAATGGCGCTGATACGGGCGAACGGATTCATCCGCGCCTCAGCAGCTCGCGCACATCCGTAAGACGACCCTTGAGCGCCGCCGCCGCGGCCATCGCGGGACTCATCAGGTGGGTGCGCCCGCCGGGGCCCTGGCGACCCTTGAAGTTTCGATTCGAGGTGGAAGCACAACGCTCCCCAGGGCGCAGTTGGTCGCCGTTGATCGCCGTGCACAGCGAGCAACCCGGCTCGCGCCATTCGAAGCCCGAGTTTCTGAATACGGCATCGAGACCTTCCTGCTCGGCCTGGCGCTTGACGTGCTGCGAGCCCGGCACCACCCACGCGCTGACGACGGCTTTGCCCAACTTCGCCACTTCGGCTGCGGCACGCAGATCCTCGATACGGCTGTTGGTGCACGAGCCGATGAAAACTCTGTCCACCCGGATGTCGCCAAGCGCCATGCCAGGTGCGAGTCCCTGATACTCGATCGCCGATGCGACTTCCTGGGCCGCGATCGCATCCGCGACATCACGTGGATCGGGAACGACACCCGTCACCGGGGCGCCCTGCGCGGGGTTGGTGCCCCACGTCACCATCGGGGCGATCTCCGGCGCACTCAGCGCAACCTCGCGATCGTAGCGCGCGCCTTCGTCGGACGGCAGCGTCTTCCAGAACGCCAGCGCGGCGTCCCACCCGCTCGCTTTCGGCGCGTAGGCACGGCCATGGAGATATTCGAAGGTCGTCTCGTCCGGCGCGACCATCCCTGCGCGAGCGCCGGCCTCGATCGACATGTTGCAGATCGTCATGCGGCCCTCCATGCTCATGCGCCGCAGCGTGCTGCCCGCATACTCGATGATATGCCCGGTTCCGCCGTCGACGCCGATCAGCGCGACGATGGCGAGAATGACATCCTTGGGCGCGACGCCAAAACCGAGCTCGCCGTCGATCGTGATGCGCATGGATTTCTGCGGCCGCTGCCAGATGGCCTGCGTCGCCATCACGTGCATCATCTCGGAGGCCCCGATCCCGAACGCGATGCAGCCGAACGCGCCGTGCGTGGCGGTATGCGAATCCGCCCCGCAGATCATGAGCCCCGGCTGGGTGATACCTTGCTCCGGCGGCACGATGTGCAGGATGCCCTGGTGCGGATCGTCGATCCCGAAAAGCCGGATACCGTGCTTGTCGGCATTGGCGTGCAGCCGCACAATCATGTTGCGAATGTCGGCGTTCGCAATACCGCTCAAACCCCGGTCGCGCCCGATCGTGGGCACGTAATGATCCGTGAACGCGAACACCTGCCGGGGGCGCGCGACGCTGCGGCCTTCTTCCTCGAGCTTGTCGAACGCGTGCGACGCGCCTTCGTGAATGAAGGCGCGATCCACGTACAGCAGCACTTCGGCACCGTCCTGCACCACGACGTGGCGGGTCCAGATCTTGTCGACGAGCGTCCGTGGCGCGCAGGTCGGAATCGACTGAGGCATGCGGGCTAGTTGGCCGTGATGTTCGCGTCGTGCACGACCTTGAGCCAGCGGCTGCGCTCATTGCGCACGAAGCGCCCGAATTCCTCCGGTGTCGTCCCCACGGGCTCGGCGCCCTGCGCTTCGAGCATACGGGTGACCTCCGGGGTTCGTAGCGAGGCCGTGATGGTGCTCGCGAGCTTCGCGCGGATCGCGGCCGGGGTGCCGCCGGGCGCGAACATGCCCTGCCACAGACCGACGTCTACCGTCGGATACCCCGCCTCAGCGAAAGTCGGGATGTCCGCCGCCGCCTTCAGGCGCTTGCTTCCGGTCACGGCCAATCCGGTCACCTTGCCGCTCTTCGTATGTGGCAACAAAGCCAACGCATTGGTGAGAAATACCTGCACTTCTCCGCTCAGCAGCGCCAGCGTGCCGGGGCCGCTGCCTTTGTACGGTACGTGAACGAGGTCGATACCGGCCTCGCGCTTGAGCAGTTCCGTCGCCAGATGCTGAGTGCCGCCGATGCCGCCGGAGGCGTAGCTGAGCTTGCCCGGATGCGCCTTGGCGTATGCGACGAGCTCGCGCACGCTACGCACGGGAACCGATGGGTGCACGCCCAGCATGCTCGTGCCGTTCGCCATGAGGGTCACGGGCGCGAAATCCTTCGCCGGATCGAAGCTCACCTTGCGCGTAAGATAGGCCGACATCATGTGGCCGATATTGAAGACGATCACCGTATAGCCATCGGGCGCGGCTTTCGACAGCATCTCCATGGCGATGAGACCGGTGGCGCCGATCCGGTTGTCGACGACGACCGACTGCCCCCAGGCGTCGTTGAGTTTCTGCGCGACCAGCCTCGCCATGAAATCCGTGCCGCCGCCGGGGGCCACACCGACGAGGAACCGGATCGGCTTCACCGGGTAGTCCGCAGCGCACGCGATGCCCGCAGCGCCGAGCGCCAGCATAGCGACAACGCCGATGGGAAGAAAACCTCTGCGATCGCGATATGTGGTCGGCTTCATGCACTTTCCATGAACGTTCTCTCCGCTTCGCCCCGCGCGCCCGCATGCGGCCTTGCCCGCAGGCCACGCCCACTCAGGATACCGCAGTAAGACCGCCTAGTGAAATCTCCACCGACGCAGCCGCCTTGCCAACGCCGAGCACGTATCGGTTCGCCGACATCAAGCAACGCGCGCGAGCGCGCCTATCGTCGTCAACGCGCGCGTCACGTCATCCAACCCCTCCGCGGACAAGGGCGCCTGCGGCGGCAATGGCGCACCGACCGCGTAGCCCTGCAGCTCGAGCCCGCCCTTGATGCATGCGGCGAGATTGTGCCTGGCGAAGGCCTGATTGAGCGCCCAGAGCGGGCGTTGCAAGCGCATCGCTTCTGCCCAATCGCCACGGCGGCAGGTTTCGTACAACTCGACGCTCGCGCGCGGCGCGACGCATGCGGGTCCTGCCATCCAGCCCACGCCGCCGATCAGCATGACGCAGGCCGGGATATGCGCCGAGGCGGCGAATACCTGCATGCGGCCTTCGACTCGTCCGATGATCGACAGCAGGCGCCCTGTGTTGAAGGATGCATCCTTGATGTACTTCACGTTCGGAATCCGACTCAATCGCTCGATCACCGGCAGCGAGAGATCCGAGCGCTGGAAGTTCGGATTGGTGTACAGGACAACCGGCAGGCGGGTCGCTTCGGCCACGGCACGGAAGTAATCGTAAACACCGTCGTCCGCAAGCGGAAAATATGCTTCCAGAATGGCGAGAATACCGTCGCAGCCGAGCTGCTCGAACTCGCGCGCTTGCATTTGTGCATCGGCAATCGTGGTCGAAGCGACACCGGCGACGACCGGCACGCGCCCGCGCGCGGCGGCAACCACGACTTCCACCACGCGCCGGCGCTGCGCCCAGTTGAGGTAAGCGAACTCGCCGGTCGAGCCGAGCGGAGTCAGTCCATGCACACCCGCGCCGATCAGATCCTCGCACAGCCTGCTGAGGACCTCCGCCTTGACCTCCCCGGCCGCATCGATCGGCGAGACGAGGTAGGGAAACACACCGTGAAAATCTGCTGCCACCATGAACTCCTCGTACCGTTTCGTAACCCGCGCGAAGGCCGCGTCCCATTTCACCCGAACTCGCAGGTGCTGGCAATGCCGCCGGAGCCGCGTAGCGCACGATCGGCCTGACCGCGCGAACGAGACCGTGCACTCAAGCAAATGCCCCGCCTGCGCGCGCCATGCCGGCGTAAGCCTCGAATCGCAGACGTTGCCGACTGCCGCATGCTCCCGGTACGGGTTCCCGCATCGCAAGTCGGCGTGCGCCACCTTCGCGCACGGCGGATTTTCGGCTAGAGTAGCGATCGGGACGGTCCTGCATTCGCCCGCCGTAGACGAGACTTCCAACGAGCGCCCCATCGAGCCGGCGGGGAACAGTCCGGCGTCGTTTCGCATCTTCGTCGGAACCGAGACGCGCCGCCCGCTCGAGGTGGCGCGGAGCGCAGGCACCCAAACTGAACGAACACGGCGAGCGGCGGGCACGTATGAGAACGGTACTCACCAATGCAACCCTGATCGACTGTGTCGTTGCCGAGCCCAGAGCGCGGGCAAGCGTCGTCATCGATCAGGGCCGCATCCGAGAAATCCTGACCGATGGCCGCCAGGCGGACGTGCGTGATGCCGCCGCGATCAATCTTAACGGCGCCTATCTGCTACCCGGCCTGTGGGACGTGCACATCCACCCCGACTACCTGTCGGCCGCCGACATGCCGCTCGCCGAGCAGGTGGCGCTCTTCGGTCATCGGCTGATGACCGCGCTCACCGAATCGGGCATCGTCGGGTTTCGCTGTGCGGGCGCGCATCACTTCATGGACGTCGCGTGGAAGCGCGCGTTCGATTCGGGTCAGTACATCGGGCCGCGGCTGTTCGCGTGCGGTCATTTTCTCACCACCACCGGCGGGCATTTCCTCACCTCGGGCCATGCTCAGGAGTGCGACGGGCCTTACGGTTTCGTCAAAGCGATCCGCGAACAGATCAAGAACGGGGTCGACCACATCAAGCTCAATCTCTCCGGCGGCATCATGGGGCCGGCGTGGGACCGGCACTGGCACTCCTTCCTGCTCGAAGACGAGCTGCGCGCGGCGTTCGCGATCTGCCGCCAGCGCGACTTCAAGGTGATGGCGCATGCGACCAACCCCGACGCGGTGAAGAGCGCGATTCGGCTCGGCGTGCACAGCGTCGAGCATGGCTACATCATGGACGACGAGTGCATCGAGCTCATGTTGAAGCACGATGTCTGGTACGTGCCCACGCTCGCCATCAGCCACCTCACCCCGAACCAGGTCGGCAATGAATGGGAGCGCGAGTGGCTCGCGCAGCGCAATCTCGCGCCGTCGCTGTGCTGTCGCGCCGACGCCGCCGCCGACGTGCACGCGCATTGGTTCCGCAAGGCGCTCGACGCCGGCGTGAAGATGGCGCTCGGCTCGGATATCCGGCCGCTGAAAGATGCGGGGTTGCTGGAGATGGGCCTTTGGTCGCGTGACGGAGCGAGCCCGTGGCAGACGCTCATCGCTGCCACGCGTCACGCCGCCGCCGTCTGCGGCGTGGGCGATGATCTGGGCACGATCGAGGTCGGCAAGATCGCCGATCTCATCGTGGTCGGCGCCAACCCGCTCGATGACATCAACAACGTGCGCCGGCTCAAGCTCGTCTTCAAGGAAGGCCGCATCGTTTCCGACAAGCGAGGCGCGGGCGCGGGTTAGAGGCTCTGACGCACGTGAAGAAAGCAGGAGGCGCATCCGCGAGCGGAGCGCGTTCTTGCGCGATAGCCGGATCTGGACCGGACGAACCTGGAGACCCTGTCGATGGCCGAAGCCGTTCGCATCAAGGATATTCCCGAAAGCGATTTAACGCCCGAACAGGCGCAAGTGTTCAGGGATCTGATCGCCGGTCGCGGCCGCCTGCTCGCGCCCTACCGGATCTGGATCCATTCGCCCAAGCTCGCTGCCGCACTGCAGACGATCGGCACCTTCCTCAACAAGAAGAGCTCGCTTAGCGAGCGGGAAGTCGAGCTTGCGATCTGCATCATCGCCAATCATTGGCAGGGCGAGTACGTCTGGGCGGTGCACACGAGAACGTGCGTCAAGCTCGGTATTCCGCAAAGCGTATTCGATGCCATCCGTGCGGGGCGCGAGCCCGCGCTGGAGAACGAGCGCGAGCGCGCCGTCTACGACCTGGCGAGAATCGCGATGGCGCCGGGCGGGGGCGCGGACGAAGTGTTCGACCGCGCCGAGCGCTTGCTCGGGCGCAACGGCATGGCCGAGGTGCTGGCGCTACTGGGCTATTACAGTTCGGTTGCGATGGCCGTGAAGCTGCACCGCGTGCCACTTCCCGCCTGATCGGCTTCCTCATCACCGAGGCGCGCCGATGCGCCTCGCAGCAAAGATAATAGCGGCAGGGCCGCGCGAGCCTGCGTGCCGCTAATGTCACAAGGAGGGTTTCATGCAGTTCGGATTGTTCGGCAGCGCCTCGGCGCGGCGAGGTAGCGGCGAGTTCGACAGCACGGAGGGCTACCACGACTGGATCGAGTACAACGTAGAGGCCGAGGCGCTGGGTTTTCACGGCACGTTCTGCGTGGAGCACCATTTCACCGGGTACGGTCAGGTGTCGGCGACGCTGAATCTGCTGACCTGGCTGGGCGCACGCACGAAAACGCTGCGCCTCGGTACCGCCGTGATGGTGCTGCCCTGGCACAATCCGGTGCTGCTGGCGGAACAGGCGGCGACACTCGATCTGCTCTCCGGCGGCCGCCTGGATTTCGGCATCGGCAGCGGCTACCGCTACAACGAATTCGTCGGCTTCGACGTTGCCATGGAGGACGCGCGGGCGAAATTCGAGGAATCGATCGACGTCATCCTGAAAGCCTGGACATCGAACGAACGCTTCTCGCACGAGGGAAGATACTGGGCCTTCCACGATATCGTGGTCGAGCCGCAATCGTTCCGCAGGCCGCATCCGGCGGTCTGGATGGGCGCGGGCAACGAACGCTCGATTCGCGATGTCGCCCGCCGTGGCTTCAATCTGCTGCTGGGCCAGTATTCCTCGCCCGCCGACGTCGCTGCCAGCATCGCCGTTTTCCGCGACGCCGTGGAAGCGAAGGGCGAGCCCTGGGATCCGATGCGCGTCGGCCTGACGCGCGCCTTCTTCGTGACCGAAGATGCACGCGAACGCGAGCAGGCCCTGGAACGAAGACTCGCCAACCGGCTGCGGCAGCTGAAGCTCGCCACGACACCCGACGGCAGGGTGCTCGGCGGGCCGGATCGCGCCGATGGCGATCCGGTCGAGGTCAATCTGGCGAGCGCGATGTACGGCTCGCCCGATGAGATTGCACGCAGCATCGAGGCCCTGCGTGCAGCCGGCGCCGGCTACCTGTTGGTCAACGGCGGCGGTTCCGGTGGCGGCGAACGCGGCCGGGAAAGCCTGCGCCGCTTCGCGCGCGACGTGATGCCGATGTTCGCAGCGACCTGAGGGCGGTGGTCGATCAGCCCATCGTCGAGTTGAACGCGCCTCCATCGAGCAGCAAGTTCTGCCCGACGATGAAGCCCGACGATGCGGCGCAGAGAAAAGCGCATGCCTCGCCGAATTCGAACGGATCCCCCGGGCGACCGGCGGGGCTATTCTTGAAATATTGCGCGATGTACTCGTCGACCGTAATGCCCGCTTTGCGCGCGGCCTCGACGCGCCCCGCGCGCAGCCGGTCGGTGAGGAAAGGCCCCGGCAGCAGGCCGTTGATCGTAACGTTGTGACGCGCGACTTGACGCGCCAGCCCGGCCACGAAACCGGTGAGTCCGGCGCGAGCCCCGTTGGACATGCCGAGCTCCGGGATCGGCGACTTGACCGACCCGGAGGTGATATTGACGATGCGTCCGAACTTGCGCGTGATCATGCCGTCGACCACGGCTTTGATCAGCATGATGGGCGTGATCATGTTGCCGTTGACAGCCTTCATCCAGTCCTGCTCGTTCCATTCGCGGAAATCGCCGCGCGGCGGGCCGCCCGCGTTGTTCACCAGGATGTCGGGATCCGGGCACGCCGCGAGCACCTTGGCGCGCCCCTCCGCGGTGGTGATATCGGCCGCGACGGCGGTCACCGTGCGCCCGGTCGCCGAACCGATCTCGGCCGCGGTCGCATCGAGCTCGGCCGCCGTGCGCGCATTGATGACCAGATCGACTCCGTTTCTTGCCAACGACATCGCGCACGCCCTTCCCAGCCCTTTGCTTGCCGCGCACACGATCGCCTTCTTGCCCCTGAGGCCCAAGTCCATGGTTGTGTCTCCGTGCCGTTGATCGGATCAGCCGCGCTCAGTCGAGCGAGCTGCCGGGGTGGAAGATATCATCTGCCCGACACGGACCCGCGGCTCGCGGACCCGGGTTCGATTGCCGCGCCTGGCGATTTTCGGCGTTCTTGCCGAGCGCATGGCGCGGCTCTTATCCTTAGGCTCGGACGCCGCAGGATCGCTTGCAGTGTTCCGCATCCGCACACGGAGCAATGACATGCGCAAGCAACTCAGGATCGGACTGGTGGTTCCGTTCGCAACCGACCGGGTTCCGGACGAAGGGCCGATGATGTATCCGGATGTGACTTTCATCGCCAAGGGCGTGGGCGTGCGCGCGCTCACCCCTGAAGGCTACGACGCGGCCTTCGAGGCAATCGTGCCGGCGGCGAAGGAGCTGGCACAGCAGGATATCAGCGCGGCGATCATGGTGATCGGCACCTCGCTCACGTTCTATCGCGGCTACGAGGCGCACCGGCAGCTCATCGAGCAACTTCACGCCGAAACGGGTCTACCGGTCAGCACCATGACCGAAGCGGTGATCGACGGGCTACGCAGCGTGGGCGCGAAGCGAATCGCGGTCGCGACCGCCTATTCCGACCTCGTCAACGATCGGTTGGCGGACTTCCTCCGGCGATCGGATTTCGACGTGCTGTCCATGGAGGGCTTCGGCTTCACCGGCTTTGGCGATGCCGCAAATCAATCCGAGCAGGACATCATCGATCTGAGCACCAAGGCGATCGCTGCGGCGGGATCGGCGGATGCCGTACTGATCTCCTGCGGCGGGCTGAAGACCCTGGGCTGTGCCGTGCCGCTCGAGCGCCGCCACGGCATCCCGGTCGTCACCAGCACCCAATCGGCGTTCTGGAAGGCGCTGCGGCTCGCGGGCGAGAGCGGATGTATCGCCGATCGGGGACGGATGCTGGCACAAGCGGCGGCGACACCGCCCTGAACGTCCGTGCACGCTGACACCCGTCGACTCGTGGTGGTTCCGCTGCAGCATACCTCATGGTCAACGTTTGCCGGCCGCGCTTGACCATCGCACGCCAGATTCCGATGATCGACGCTCGACGTCTGTTCAGGGGGGCGTCATGACAGACTACGTGCGGTATATCGAAAAGACTCGCGATTACTATCCTTCGCAGGGTTACGACAAACCCTATCAGTGTGCCCACTTTGACGCGGTGCCTTTCGCGCCGCTGCCGAAGCCGTTGGCGCAGTGCCGGGTGACGCTGGTGTCGACCAGCGAGATATCGATCCGCGGCCTGCAGGTCGAGGACGAGACGCAGATGGGCATCGTCGGCGGTGCCTATACCATCCCTTCCGACCTTCCCGCAGTGCAGCTCTACAGTCCATCGCACAGCTTCGATCAGGCGGTGACCACGCTGGAGGACGGAGATGCGTTCGTGCCCCGCACGACACTGCAGACGCCATACCGCTGGAGCCAGCGCGAACAATGGAAGGTTCTCGTGTTCACGCCCGAGCAACCCTGGGAGACCGGCGAGGTCGAGCAGGACTGGCTGCGCAAGAAGGAGATCTACAAGAAGCGTTACTACTCAGGCTCTGAGCTGACGCCTGAGTCGCTGTCACATGCGCTTGGTATCGTATGAGCGGGCCGCTCGCAGGCGTGCGCGTGCTGGACCTGTCAAGCGTGCTCATGGGTCCATTCGCCACCCAGATTCTGGGCGATTTCGGCGCCGAGGTGATCAAGGTCGAATCCCTCGAGGGCGACGTAACGCGCCAGCTCTGGCCGTACCGCAACCGCGGCATGGGCCACATATTCATGAACGTGAACCGCAACAAACGCTCGATCGCGCTCGACCTCAAGCATCCTCGGGCGCGCGACGCGGTACTCGCGCTCGCCGCGACAGCAGACGTGATGGTCTACAACATCCGCCCAAAGGCCATGGCGCGCTTGCGATTGTCCTACGAGGATGTGCGTGCGGCGAACGAGCGCATTATCTACGTGGGCGCCTTCGGTTACAGCCAGCGTGGTCCGTATGCGTCGCGCCCGGCCTACGAGGATCTGATCCAGGGTGCGATCGGGCTGCCGCATCTATTCCGCGCGCAGGGCGCCGAGCCTCAGTATGCGCCGATCAACCTCTCCGATCGGACGCTCGGCCTCCAGATCGCCAACGCGGTGAGCGCCGCGCTGTATTACCGTGAGAAAACCGGCCTGGGTCAACGAATCGACGTTCCGATGTTCGAGCATATGCTGACGATCGTGATGGGCGAGCACCTGGCTGGGGCGGCATTTGAGCCTCGGGTCGACGATCTGGGCTACTCGCGCCTACTGACCAAGGAGCGCCGGCCCTTCGCTACCCGTGACGGCTTCATCTGCACGCTCATCTATAACGACAAGCAGTGGCGCGCATTCTTCGACCTAATCGGTAAACCGACGACGATGGATGAGGACGAGCGGTTTTCCACGGCCGAGGGCCGCAGCAGGAACTATGCGGCAGCAAATCGCCTGCTCGCCGGAGAGCTTGTCAAGCGCACGACCGCCGAGTGGCTCGACGCGTTCGAGCGCGCGGACATCCCGGCACAGCATATGAGCGGTCTGGATGACATCCTCGGCGACCCGCACCTGGCGGCCATCGGATACTTCGTCGAGCGCGAGCACCCCACCGAAGGCCGTATTCGCACGACCGCCGTGCCGTCGGAGTGGTCCGCCTCACAGCCTGACTACCGCAGGCACGCCCCGGGTCTCGGCGAGCACACGCGCGATGTGTTGCGAGAAGCCGGTCTCGACGACGCCACGATCGACGCACTGATCGCAAGCGGCGCCGCTAGGGCCGCCCGCTAGGACCGGGCAAGACCGTGTACATATCGGTACACCTCACGCCGGGCCGCTCGCCGAGCAGGCCAATGGCTGTTTCGGTCAGGTCGATCCAGAACAAAGTATTACCGCGGAAACCTCTGCTAACGATTCCCCAACAGTTCGATACGGCCAATGCCGATATCGTACGCGTCGGGATATTCCCGACACCCGACTCAAGGGAGAATCGACATGAGCAAGCTGACTTCACTCGCCGCCGTAATTGCACTCAGCGCCCTGACCGTGCCTGCATTCGGGCAATCTGCCTCCCCCGACCCGACCGCAACCCCCGGTATCGACCGGCGTCTGGACAACCAGGAAAAACGCATCCAGCAAGGTATCGACAGCGGGCGGCTCACCGGGCGCGAGGCGGCCCGGATGGAGCGACGTCAGGACAAGATCGAAGCCGACCTGGATCAGGCCAAGGCCGACGGCACGGTCAGCGCGCGGGAGCGGCAGCAATTGCATCGTGAGCAAGATCGCTCCTCACAAGCGATCGCACGACAGAAGCACGACCGCCAGCACGACTATAACCACAACGGCAAAGTCGACCGGCCGCGCAGGAATTAACGTACCGAACGTACACGATGCGCTGCGCGCGGCCGTGGGCACGCAGCGCGCGATCGGTGTGGTTGTCGATATCGATTGCGTCCGGCCGGCCTCGTTTGCGCCGCAACCGCCTTGCCTTCCGGCGCGCTTGCTGCGAGCATCGCCGGGCGCGCGCCGTGGCGCTTCGATCACGGACCGCATTGGCGACAACACCGAGCGCAGGAGAGACGTCGATGTCCAGAAGATCTGCCGGTCCGACCCCTTATGAAGGCTACGACGACGCCATCGTCGAAAAGCGCGATGGCGTGGTCACCTTCACACTCAACCGTCCGGAGAAACTCAATGCCTTGTCACCGGGGCTGCGGGCGGGCTTGAGGCGCATCCTCGAAGACGTGAACGACGACGACGATGCCAAGGTGCTGGTGATCACGGGCGCGGGGCGCGGCTTCTGCTCGGGCGCGGACATGGTGGGGCAATCGCACGCCGATGCCCCGCCGCCGAGCCGGCTCGACATCGAGCAATCGCGCTTCGGCTGGATCGGGCGCTTCCGCTCCATGCGCAAGCCCGTGCTGGCGGCCGTCAACGGCGTCGCGGCCGGAGGCGGCTTTTCCCTCGCGCTCGCCTGCGACGTGCGCATCGCCTCCGACCAGGCCCGGTTCGTATCGGCGTTCATTCGCCGCGCGATCCTGCCCGATCAGTGCTCGACCTGGCTACTTCCGCACCTCGTGGGAACGTCGCGGGCGCTGCTCATGCATTGGCTGAGCGACGAGGTCAAAGCCGAAGAGGCACTGCGCATCGGACTCGCCGACATGGTCGTGCCGCACGATCAGCTCATGGCGCGCACGATGGAAATCGCGATGCGCTTGGCGAGCGGCCCGTCGGTCACCATCGAGCTCACCAAGCAGGCGGTCTACCACGCGATGGGCGTCGCGCTCGAAACGCATGCCGAGTACGAGGAGAATCTGCTCAACAAGGTGCATCATACCGAGGACGTGAAGGAGGGGCGGCTCGCGTTTCGCGAGAAGCGCAAGCCCGTGTTCAAAGGGCGTTGAGCGCTCCCGCAGCCGCGGCCATTCCCGGGTAGCACCCGCGAGGCCGGTGCGCGATGCTCTCGCGGGAGGCCGCCCGCTTCTGACGGGCTAGCCCAATCCCGGCCCGCGTACCACACCCTTGCCCGCAAACGCGCGCGCATCGGCATCCGAATAGCCCAATTCGCGCAGGATCTCCACGGTATCGCGCCCGGGCTCCTTCGGCGCCGAATGGCGTACGGAAAAGCTGTAGGCATCGCTCTCGTAAGGGATCGGAGGCAAGCGTCCCGCCTTGTCCCCGATCTGCACCGGCAGCGTGCGGCCTGCCGCGTTCACATGCGGGTCTTCTTCGAGCACGCTGGACGGCGAGTGCAAGGGCGCTACGCACACGTCGGCGGCATCCAGCATGGCGACGATCTCGTCGCGCGTGTGGTGCGCGCACACGTCTTCGATACGCTTCTTCAGGATGTCGTGCCGCTCGGCCCGGCCCGGATTGTGGTCGTAGGCAGGATCCGCGGCGAGGTCTTCCATGCCGAAGACCGGGCATATGCGCCGCCACTGACCGTCGCTGACGATGCCGATGAAGACCTTCCTGTCGTCGCTGCACGTGAAAAGATCGTAGATCGCGGTGCCGTTACGCTTGCCCGCGTGGCGCTGCGCGCGCATGGGCTGCGAGGCCTCGCCGGTAAACTGTGCGGTAGCCATGTGCTGGCCGACGTACCAGAGCGCGGTCTCGAACAGGCCGCCGGTGACGAGCTGGCCCTTGCCTGTCTTCTCCCGCTGCATGAGCGCCGCCATCACGCCGATCACGGCGTACGACGCCGCGCCCATGTCGACCACCGAGGCGCCGGCGCGCATCGGCTGTCCGGGCGGGCCAGTCATGAACGCGAGCCCCGACGCCATCTGCCCGGGCTCGTCCATGAGCGGCCGCGCGGCATAGGGGCCTTTGAGATAGCCCTTGAGACTGCAATAGATGAGACGCGGATTCACCTCGCGCATTTTCGCGTAGCCGAGACCCAGGCGATCCATCGAGCCGGGCGCCAGGTTCTCGATCAGCACATCGGCGCGCTCGATCAGACGCAGCGCAATCTCTCGACCTTCCGCCGACGCGAGATCGATGACGATACCGCGCTTGTTGCGGTTGAAGTAATAGAAAGGGCCGTTGCGCCGGTTGCCCATGCGGCTTTCCTTGCCGGCATCGGGCGGTTCCACCTTGATCACATCGGCGCCCATATCGCCGAGCAAGAGACCTGCGGTAGGTCCCGCCACGATCTGTCCCATCTCGACAACGCGTATTCCTTCCAGTGGTAGTCCGCTCATCGCTTCGTCCTGAATTGCGCAATGGAACACTGTCGCCGCCGCGGCGCGACCGATGAATCATAGCGCGACACCGCCTCAAGTGCGGTCTCGCGGACGCACGACGCCCCGTGGTCGGGTAGTGCTGCGCACGCATCGCCCGCGTGCAGGCACGCGCAGCCGACTGCTCGATGGCTCAACGGCGCCGCGTCAGACATCCATTCCGAAATGCAGCCGCCGATACGGGATGCTGAGGACATTGCGCGAGATGCGAAGGTCGATCACCATCGGCGCGTCGCCCGCGAGGAATCGATCGATCGCGGCGCCGAAATCGTCGAGCGTACGCGCGCTCTCCCCGCAGCAGCCGAAGTCGCGCCCCAGACCTGCGAAATCGGGCGAGCGCACGACGGAGAGCATCGGATCGCGTTGGTGGGCGCGCAGCTTGTGGTATTCGGCGCCGTAGGCTTCGTCGTTCACCACCACGTAGAGGAACTTGAGGCCCAGGCGCGAGACGGTATCGAGCTCTTGAATGTTCTGCAGCGCGCTGCCGTCGCCCTCGACACACACGAACGTGCCGCCCACGCCGACAGCAGCCCCGACTGCCGTCGACAGTGCCTGGCCGATGCATCCGAATGCGGTGCAGAAAATCTGCAATCCGCGCCGGCGTTGCATCAACATGACGCGGAAAGAGCACGCGTGGGCATTGCCCGACGACACCAGGTGCACCTCGGGCGGCAGTTTCTCGTCCAGCAAGGCAATCGCTTCGCGCGGATCGACCGTGCCTTCGTCGATCTCGTACTCCGCCGGATCGCGCCCGGCGCCGGCGATGATCCTACGCACCTCGGCGGTGCGGAAGCCGCGGCCCCCGGCGCCGTCGCGTGCAAGCGCCTCGATCAGCTCCTCCAGGGTCGCCGCCGCATCCCCCTGCAGATAGCAATCGGCGCCCCGGTCGTTTCCCATCACCTTGTGCGGCTCGATATCGATCTGGATGAACTTCGCCTGCGAATAGAGATAGCCGCCCGCCAGGGTGTGCGTGCTCAGTCTCGCCCCGACGGCAATGACACAGTCGGCTTGCTCGAAAAGCTGCAGCACCTCGCGCGTGGAGAAAAGGCCCGAGACGCCCACGTAGTATTCACAGTCGGCGAGCGTACCCTTGGCGACCAAGGTCGTTGCGATCAGCGCGCCGATGCGATCGGCGAGCCGATTGGCTGCGTCCTTCGCCGCCGGCGACATCGCGCCGCGGCCCAGTACGATGACCGGCTTCCTGGCCGCCTTGACGATGCTGGCGGCCTCGCGCAGGCGCTCCAGATCAGGCCGGATCGCCTGCTGGCCCGGGAACATCGCACTCGAGGGCCGGTAGTCGCCGGCGTCGAAATCGCATTCCATCTGCTGCACTTCGAGCGGCGCGCACAGCACGATCGGGCGCGATTCGCGGCGGGCGCGGTAAAACGCGTCGCGCACGGCGTCTTCGGCATACGACGGCTTCAGCACCTCGATGTAGCCGGCGCCGGTGGCGCTGACCAGCCGATCCTGGTCCAGGTACTGAACGATATGCTCGTTATTCAGCGCCGTCCTGCTCGTGTACACGACCACCGGCGTGCGCGAGCGTGCCGCGACGATGAGTGCGGTGGTCATGCGCGCGAGGCCGGGACCCTGGGTCGCACTCGCCACACCGACCTCGCCGGTGGCCATCGCATAGCCTTCGGCCATGGTGACGGCGCAGCCCTCATCGCGCGCATCGACGATCTTGACCTGCGGATATTTCGCGATGGCCGACCACCACGTCATCTGCCCGTCGCCGAGCAGGCCGAACAAGGTCGTCGTGCCTTCCTTGACGAAGGCGC
>WYBJ01000240.1 GCA_011525945.1 Burkholderiaceae bacterium
ACCCCCTCTTCCTTGTGCTTATCCGAGTCCCGCGTTCGACCGACCTGGCGAGGCCGCCTAGTCTTGCATCATCTTCTGTAGCGCGTCGATCTCTTTTGCCGTCGCGGCGGTGGCCATCGCCTCGATCCGGCGATAACGGCGCACGACGTCGCCGCCGGCCGATGTCAACGCGCTGCCGCCGCCTTCCCTGCCACCCGTCACGGTCGTGACGAGGGGCTGGCTGAACGCGCGATTGAGTGCATCGACCAGCAACCAGGCGCGCCGGTACGACATCCCGAGCTTGCGCCCGGCAGCCGAGATCGATCCGGTCTCGCCGATCGCTTCCAGCAGCGCCACTTTGCCGGGACCCAACGATCCTTCGGGATCGTCGCCGATGCGCAACCGGAAACGCGCTTGCATGGCGCGGCCGATGTCAGCGTCCGACCGGCTCCCAGCGTGCGGCCGCCTCGTCGTCGCTCGCGCGCGCATCCACCCAGCGACTGCCGCCGGGTGTGCGTTCCTTCTTCCAGAACGGTGCGCGCGTCTTGAGATAGTCCATCAGAAATTCGCACGCGGCGAATGCCTCGCCGCGGTGTGTAGCGGCGACCACCACCAAGACGATCTGATCCGCGGGCGCGAGCTTACCGACGCGGTGGATGACAAGAGCATCGAGGATGCGCCAGCGCAGCCTTGCTTGCGCCACGATGGCTTCGATCGCGCGCTCGGTCATGCCGGGATAGTGCTCCAGCGTCATACCAGCCACCGGATCGCCATCGTTCACGTCGCGCACGACGCCGACGAACGCGGCGATCGCACCGATCTTCGCATTGCCTCGGCGCAGACGTGCGATCTCCGCGCCGGCGTCGAAATCCTCGCCTTGCACGCGTACGCTCACGTCAACCTCCGGTCACCGGCGGAAACACGGCGACCTCCGCCCCTTCATGCAAGCGGGTGCTCGCGCCGGCCATCTCCTGGTCGACGGCCACGCGATAGGCGCGCCCGGGAGCGAGCTCCGCTCTCCAGGCGCCGCCACGGCCCTGCAGCCAACGCGATAGCGCTCCGACATCGCGAATCTCCTCGGGCAGCGCAACTTCCTCCGCCTGTATGCCGAACGCTTCGCGCAGGCGCGCGAAGTAAAGCAGGCGAACGTTCATGAGCGGTTCCCTTCCCGCGCCGAGGCGTGTACGACGTGCAGTTGCAGACCCAGGTGCTTCAGGATGAACTCGCAGATGGTGGCCGGCTGGTTCAAGTCGAGCACCGGGATGTGCGCCTGCAGCGGCGCGTCGGTAGCGACAGCGACGATTTGTCCGTCATGCGGGTGTAGCGGCGCCTCGCCCACCGTCGCACGGAAGACTTCGAGCTTGGGCATGGCGGCGCGCTTGAAGCCCTCGACCAGCAGCAGGTCGCACGGCGACATACGCGCGATCAATTCCTCGATCGAGGGCTCGGCTTCACCACGCAATTCGTGCATCAGCGCCCAGCGCCGGGATGAACTGATAAGCACTTGGTGCGCCCCCGCCTGGCGGTGGCGATACGAATCCTTCCCCGGCTGGTCGACATCGAACGTGTGATGCGCGTGCTTGATGAGCGAAACGCGTAGTCCGCGCGCCGTAAAAAGTGGAATGAGCCGCTCGATCAGAGTCGTCTTGCCGCTGCCCGAGAACCCGGCGAAACCGAACACGTTCATGGCGAAATTTCCTTGACCCGTCGACGATGATAGCCTCCCTGAGGGATGTCGCAAAGCATGCGCCACGCCGGTTTCAAGTTGCAGATCGCTCGCGCCGGTGCAGATCTGCCAATTCGGCGAGCGAAGCCACTTCCCAGTCCGGTTGCGCCCGCGCCGGCGGCGTCGCCCCGCCCCCCGACTTGCCCAGACGCCGATTCACCCACACGGTCGCGAGCCCCAGCTGCTTGGCCGGCACATGGTCGTGGAACAGACTCTGCGCGACATGCAGCACTTGTCGGGGTTCGATGCCATCGCGGCCGAGCCGATCCAGAAGGTAGCGGAAGTTGCGTAGATCCGGCTTGTAGCTACCGATGTCCTGCGCCGTAAAGACGCGATCGAACTCGATGCCGAGCCTGGCCCGACTCGACGCGAACGATGCGCGATCGACATTGGACAGAATCGCCAATTGGTAATGACGTTGCAAATACGCGAGCGCCGGCGCACTGTCGGCAAAGGCAGGCCAGTCGCCTACCGATGCGCCGAAGCGTTCTCGCTCCATCGCATCGATCACGATGTGCCACCGCCTGGCCAGGGCGTCCAAGGTGTCGGCAAGAATCGCCGGATAGAGCTTGCTCGGCGTGCGCCGCTGCGCCGCCGACTCCGTCTCGGCGAAGGCGGCCAGAATGGTCTCGTCGTCCAGATGAAGGCCGTGGCGCGCAAGCACGGGGGCGAGCGCACGCAGCAGACCGGTCTCCCAATCGATCAGAGTGCCGTAACAATCGAACGTTAGTACGGAAAAATCACCGAGTTTCATGGTGTGCCTGCACGGGCATGCGAATCCGACCGGGCGGACGCAAAACTTCCGCTCGCTATTCCGCGGCGTGACGCGACAGCGTATCCTGCAAACCACTTCCTTCCCCAAGCAGGAGATGGACAATGCCGCAACGCGCACTTGCCTTGGTTCTCGCCCTGTACGTTTCGCTCTTCTTGCTGCCGCCGGCTGCGGCCGACTTCGAGCCCAAGGTCGGACAACCCGGCAAAGATGTCATCTGGGTTCCGACTCCGGAATCGCTGGTCGAGCGTATGCTCGACATGGCCAAGGTCACACCGAAGGACTTTCTGGTCGACCTGGGCTCCGGCGACGGTCGCACCGTGATTGCGGCCGCCAAGCGCGGCGTGAAGGCGCTCGGGATCGAGTACAACCCAGACATGGTCGAGCTGTCGCGCGCCAATGCCGAGCGCGCCGGCGTAGGTGGGCGTGCGAGCTTCGTTCATGGCGACGTGTTCCAGACGGACTTCAGCAAAGCGACCGTGGTTACCATGTACCTGCTCTCCTCGCTCAATCTGAAGTTGCGCCCGACGCTGCTGAACATGAAGCCCGGCACACGCTTGGTCTCGCACGCGTTCAACATGGGCGACTGGAGCCCCGACGAGACCTCCACGATCAACGGTTACACGGCATATCTGTGGATCGTTCCCGCCCGGGTGCAAGGGCTCTGGCAGGCGACGGGCCCGTCGGGTGCGTTCGAGCTCACACTGGATCAGACCTATCAGAAGATCACCGGAAAAGTGACCGGCGCCGGGCTTACACCCAATGTCGGCGATCCGATTCTCCACGGCAACACCATTCAGTTCACGCTCGTCGACAGCAGCGGTCGCTTTCTGCGCTTTCGCGGCAGCGTGAACGGAAAGTCCATGGAAGGGACGGTGCAAGCACCCGGCGGAAACGACATCCGCTGGAGCGCGCGCCGTGTCGGTTGACATGCGCTCACGCCATCGCACAAGCGAACGGGTCAGCGGGAGCAACCACGGTGCCCTTGTCCGTTTTCTCCAGGCGAGCGCCGTGGCGCACCGCTGTCATCTCCGCCAAGATGGAGAGCGCGATCTCAGGCGGAGTCTTGCCCCCGATCTGCAATCCGATCGGCCCGTGCAGACGATCGAGCTCCGCCTCGGTCAGATCGAAGTGCTTGCTCAGGCGTTCGCGGCGCTTGCGATTATTCGCTCGCGATCCGATCGCACCGACGTAAAACGCGGGTGAACGCAGCGCCTCCAGCAACGCCATGTCATCGAGTCGCGGATCGTGCGTGACGGCGACGACCGCAGTGTGCGCATCCGTCCCCATCGCGCGCACTACATCGTCGGGCATCTCGCGCGTGAGCGCTGCACCAGCCAGCTCCCAGCCTTCGGCATACTCCTCGCGCGGATCACAGATAGTCACTTGATAATCGAGCGCCTGGGCGAATTGTGCCACGTAGCGCGACAGCTGACCCGCTCCGATCAGCAGCAGCCGCCAGCGCGGCCCGTGCACGCTAACAAGACTCTTGCCGTCGAACATGAGGTCATCGCCGCTGCGGCCCGGCGTCACCTGCGCGTGCCCGCTCGCCATGTCGAGCCGGCGCGTCACGACGTCGTGGTGCTCGATCGCCGCGACGAGCTCGGATAAGCCCGACTGAGGCCCGAGCCGCTCGGTCACCAGCTCTAATGTTCCACCGCAGGGCAGACCGAATCGTTCGGCCTGTTCGCGTGTCACGCCGTAGACGACGAGCTCCGGGCCGGCGGCCGCCAGCGTGCCGGCGCGCACCTTTTCGACCATGTCGTCTTCGACGCAACCGCCCGAGACCGATCCGGCCACCAGCCCGTCGTCGCGAATAGCGGTCATGGCGCCCACAGGCCGCGGCGCGGACCCCCAGGTACGCACCACCGTCGCGAGAGTCACGCCGTGGCCTGCGTGCAGCCACTCGAGACATTTCTTCAGAACGTCGAGATCGATACTGTCCATGCGTCGCGTCCCTGCCTGGCAATCCGCACGTCGAAACCCGCTGCCGCGCAAGCACCAAATTGCGCCATGTCCTGGCGGAAATTCGTGGCCCAACGGCCCCGTTCGCGGTGCGGGAATCACATCGCGACCGTTATACACGGCAAAATATAACGCATCGCGTGCAGCGGGACAACACGTGCAGACCCGCTGGCGTGTGCTGCGGCGGGACTTCGACTCGTTGCGCGTCGCGGTACGAACGGTGCATGAGCAGCCTGCTGTAAACTCGCTTTCTTGCTCGACCGAGGAATTTGCAATGAGCGAAGCGAAAACGACGCTGGGCGAGCTGAGCTGCGCCGACGACTACGACCCGAACTCGATGCCTGTCGATCAGGCACGTAGTGTGATCCGGCGCTTTCTCGCGCCCATACGCGGAACCGAGCGCTGCGCGATCCGGACCGCGCTCGGTCGCGTGCTGGCCGAGGACGTGATCTCGCCGGTCGATGTGCCCGCGCACGACAACTCGGCGATGGATGGTTATGCGTTGCGTCATGCCGATCTCGGCAGCGCGCAAACCGATTTGCGGATAGCCGGCACGGTCTTCGCGGGAAGGCCGTATGAAGGCGAACTCCGAGCCGGCGAGTGCGTGCGTATTATGACGGGCGGAGTAGTCCCGGCGAACTTCGACACGGTCGTCATGCAGGAGCACGTGTGCGCAGCGGATGGTCGGATCACCATCGGGGCCGGACTTCGCAGGGGTCAGCATGTGCGCCGCGCCGGCGAGGATCTGCGTCGCGGCAGCGTCGCGCTCGCCAAGGGCCACCTTGCCATGCCGGCGGACATCGGTCTGCTCGCCTCCCTCGGTATCGGCGAGGTTGGCGTGTACCGCAAGCTGCGCGTGGCATTCTTCTCCACCGGGGACGAGCTGGTTCCGATCGGCCAGCCGCTCGCCCCCGGTCAGATCTACGACAGCAATCGCTATACGATCCACGGGATGCTGAGCCGCCTTGGCGCCGATTCGATCGACATGGGTGTCGTGCGTGACGATCCCGACTTGCTCGAACGGGCCTTGCGCGATGCATCCAGTGTCGCCGACGTCGTAATCACGAGCGGCGGCGTCTCGGTCGGCGAGGCCGATTTCGTCAAAGCGCTGCTCAATCGGCTCGGCGAGGTCGTATTCTGGAAGATCGCGATGAAGCCGGGTCGGCCGCTCGCCTACGGACGAGTCGGTGCTGCGCATTTCTTCGGCCTACCAGGCAACCCCGTCTCGGTCATGGCGACGTTCTACCAGTTCGTGCGCGATGCGCTCTTCGTGCTCATGGGACGCGATCCGATGCCGGCGATCCCGGTGCTGAAAGCGCACTGCACGAGCACGCTGAAGAAGGCGCCCGGTCGAACCGAGTTCCAGCGCGGCGTCGTCTACCGCGATGATGATGGCCAATGGCGCGTACGCGTCACGGGCGAGCAAGGTTCCGGCATCCTCAGCTCGATGTCGGGCGCGAACTGTTTCATCATCCTGGCGGCCGACCAAGGCAATGTCCCTGCCGGTACGATGGTCGACGTGCAGCTCATGGAGGGTATCGTCTGAGCGACAGGAAGAAACCGCCGAAGTACGCCAACTGCGGGAGGCAGCCCGCTTTCTGCGGTGTTCGCGAACCACTATGAAGATGTCTCGGCTCTGGGTCTCGGTTGCCAGCGCCTCGAAGCCTTTGCCATAATCAGTCAAATGCCTCCGCCTGCCGCTTCACGTACCCTACTCCTGGACCGATTCGAGCGCCCGTTGCGCGACCTGCGCATCTCGGTCACCGATCGCTGCAACTTCCGTTGCGTGTATTGCATGCCCAAGGAGGTTTTCGGCAAGGACTTCCAGTTTCTCGACCGCAAAGCGCTGCTCACGTTCGAGGAGCTCGAGCGCCTCGCACGCATCTTTCGCGGCATCGGCATCGAAAAGATCCGCCTCACCGGCGGAGAGCCGCTGGTGAGGCGCAATCTGGAAGCTTTGATCGGCAAGCTCGCCGCGATCGAGGGGCTCGATCTCACGCTCACGACCAATGGCTCGCTGCTCGCGCTCAAGGCTGCGCGCCTGCGCGAGGCCGGCTTGCGGCGCGTAACAGTGAGCCTCGATTCGCTCGACGATACGGTGTTCCGTGCGATGAACGACGTCGACTTTCCGGTTGAGCGCGTGCTCGCAGGCATCGACGCCGCCGCTGCCGCCGGGCTTTCCCCCATCAAAGTCAACATGGTGGTCAAGCGCGGCGTCAATGAAGATAGCATCGTCCCCATGGCGCGCTTTTTCCGCGAACGCGGCCACATCGTGCGCTTCATCGAGTACATGGACGTTGGTCACAGCAACGGCTGGCGCATGGACGAGGTGGTGAGCGCTGCCGAAATCGTACGGCGCATCGATCGCGAGCTTCCGCTCGAGCCGCTGCAAGCCAACTATCGCGGCGAGGTCGCACAACGCTGGCGCTATCGCGACGGGTCGGGCGAAATCGGCATCATCGCATCGGTGACGCAGGCGTTCTGCCGCGATTGCACGCGCGCGCGCCTCTCGGCCGAAGGCCAGATCTATACGTGCCTGTTCGCGACCGCGGGGCACGATCTGCGTGCGCTGTTGCGAGGCGGCGCCGCCGATGAGGCGATCGGCGAATCCATCACCGCTGTGTGGCGACAGCGCTCCGATCGCTACTCGGAGATTCGCGGCGAGCATACCGTTCGCCTGCCGAAGGTCGAGATGTCCTATATCGGTGGTTGAATGCGCGAACGGCCTCTCTTGAGCAATGCCACCCGTCCCGCGACCGTGGAAGTCGAGTCGATGAACGAGCGCGGTGAGCGGCTTGCCACTGCGATTGCCGGTGAGCATCCGCTCACGCTCTATCTCGACAAGCGTGAGCTCGTCACCTTGATGACTCTGGGGCAATTTCCCGAAGCGCTCGCCATCGGCTACCTGCGCAACCAGCGCCTAGTGCGCTCGCTCGCCGAAATTCGCTCCGTACAGGTCGACTGGGACGTCGCGTCGTGCGCAGTGACCACATTCGCCGGGGTTGCCGACCTGGATGCCAAGTTGGAGAAGCGCACCGTCACCACCGGCTGCGGCCAGGGCACGGTTTTCGGCGACCTCATGGCCGAGATCGACAGCGTTGCACTGCCGGTCGACGCAAGGCTCACCGAGGCGACCTACTTTCGCCTCATGGACAACGTGCGCCGTTACGATACCGTCTACAAGGCAGCCGGTGCCGTACATGGCTGCGCGCTTGCGCGCGGCGACGAGATCATGATGTTTGTCGAGGACGTTGGCAGGCACAACGCGGTCGACGCCATCGCCGGTCGGATGTGGCTGGAAGATCTCGACGGGGCCGACAAGATCTTCTATACCACCGGTCGACTCACCTCCGAGATGGTGATCAAGTGCGCGCAGATGGGCATACCATTCCTCGTCTCGCGCTCTGGTCTCACGCAAATGGGGTATGAGATCGCGCGCCGCGCCGGCATCACCATGATCGGTCGCGCCACCGGCAGGCACTACCTGCTCTTCACCGGTGCGCAACGCTTCCTGCGCACCGCCTCGACGGAAGCTCGGGATCGGTCCGCGGTCGTGACGTGATTCGCAACGCCGTCACTGGGTTGATCCTTGCCGGCGGCCAGGGGCGCCGTATGGGCGGCGTCGACAAAGGTCTCCAGCTGCTTCAAGGCCGGCCCTTGATTGCATGGGTGCTGGAGCGCCTCGCGCCTCAGGTCGACGAGATTTTCCTCAGCGCCAATCAGAATCTCGAGCGCTACCGCAGCTTCGGTCATCCGGTCTTGCCCGATGACGTGAGCGGCTTCGCCGGGCCGCTTGCAGGCCTCGAGCGCGGGCTCGCTCTCGCGCGCAACCCCTTGGTGGCGACGGCGCCGTGCGATTCGCCGTTCCTGCCCAGCGAACTCGTGGCGCGGTTACACCAGGGCCTGGTGCAGGGCGACGCGGATCTTGCGGTGGCGCGCACGGGCGAGCAGCCACACCCCGTATTCTGCCTGTGCAAACGCAGCCTTCATGCCGATCTGCGCGCTTTTCTCGGCAACGGGGGTCGCAAGATCGACGCCTGGTACGCGCACCTGCAGGTTGTCGAGGTGGCTTTCGACGACATGCCTGACGCCTTCAGCAACATCAACACGCACGCCGAGCTGAAAGCCCATGTCGACCGGGCCGAGGCGGCGAAGGCAGCGTCCGGGAAGCGATCATCCGGCCAGTAGCGACGCCCCGCCAAGGACCGGCGCGTGGGGCGAGTGCGTGCGTAGCGGTTCGGGCCGGGCGATGTGAAAGCCCTGCGCGTAGTCGACACCGAGCAGGCGCAGACGGTCGAGTGTGGCCTGGTCCTCGACGATCTCGCCCACCGTCTGCATGCCGAGGATATGGGCGATGCGATTGATCGCATCCACGATCGCACAGTCCATCTCGTCGCTCGCCATATCGCGCACGAACGTGCCGTCGATCTTGAGAAAATCTACCGGTAGATATTTGAGATACGCGAACGACGACATGCCGATGCCGAAATCATCCAAGGCGAAGCGGCATCCCATGTGCTTCAATTCATGCATGAGCTCGGCGGCTTTGGTCAAATTCGCGATCGCGGTCGTCTCCGTCACCTCGAAGCACAGCAGACTCGGCGGCACGGGAAAGCGTGCGAACTGGCGGCGCAGAAAATCGGAAAAGCTGGAGTCGTTGATGCTCGCACCCGACAGATTGACCGAATAAAGCCCGGCCTCTGGAGCGATGCGTCCGTCGGTTGCGCGGCCGCGAATGGCCAGCATCTGCAGCAGCTCGGTGATCACCAGCCGATCGATCGCGGTCAACAGATTGTATCGTTCCGCCGCTGGAATGAACGCCATCGGCGGCAGCAGGTCACCGTTGTCACCGCGCATGCGGACCAGGATCTCGAAGTGCGGGGATGACACGGCTGCCTTGAGCGGCTGGATGTACTGCTGGTAGAGAAGGAAATCACCGTGCTCGAACGCCTGGCTCAGCCGCGTGATCATCTGCGGTTCGCCGCCGTGGGCCCGTCCGTTCTGCTGCGGGCGGTGCACCTGCACCCGGTCGCGACCCTTGTTCTTCGCTTCGTAGCAACAGGCGTCGGCTGCGGTCAGCACACCCGCGACATCCGCGCTGCTCGCGTCGATGGTCACCAGCCCGATACTTACGCCAATGGTGAATGATTTGCCCTCCCAGGCGAAGCGGAAATCACGTACCACCTCGCGAATACCATTGGCGATGCGCAGGCCCTGGTCCAGCGGACAGGTCTGCAGCAGCGCGGCGAATTCGTCGCCGCCGAGCCGGGCGAGAATGTCGCTGCCGCGGATCTTCGTGCTCATGATCGAGGTCAGGCTGCGCAGCAACTCGTCGCCGGCCGTGTGCCCGCACGAATCGTTTACCGTCTTGAAGTTGTCCAGATCGATATACAGCAGCACGTGCTGGCGTCCGTGGACGCGCGCCGACTCGATGAGCTGGGACAAACGGTTCTCCAACTCGCGGCGATTGACCAGCCCCGTGAGCGAATCATGGCTAGCCTGCCACGACAACTGTTGCGCCAGCGTGCGCAGCTGCGACACATCGTAAAAGACGACCACATAACCGCGGCGGCGGCCCGCGTCGTCGCGCACCTCGGTGAACGAATCGTGCACCGGGATCTCCTGCCCGTCACGGCGCACGAGCCGCACCGCCGCACGCCCGAGGTCGCTCGGATGGACCCCTTGCGCGGCGCCAGTGGCGATGTAATCGAGCGCATTTCGGTCGTGCTCGTCGATGACGCGATAGATCGTATGCATGGACCGGCCTTTGGCCTCGGCGAGAAGCCAGCCGGTGAGTTGCTCACCCGCCGCGTTCACGTAGACAACACGGGCGCGTGCATCAGCCGCGATCACACCTTCGCGCAGATCTCTCAACACCGACCAGGCTCGCTCAAGCTCGAACGACGGGCGCTTGCCGCGAACGCGCCAGTGCACGATCAACACCCCCGCCACCACCCCCGCCACAGCCACCGCCAGCAGCGCCGGCGCGCCGCCGGACATCGGCCCGACATCGGCCGCCAGACACGGCCGCGCGCAAATGACGAACGACACGATCAACGATCGGAGAAGGGATTGCATCGTGCCCTCAGGCTCTTTCCAGGAGCCCGGCGGCGGCATGGCGCGCGTAAGGATCCTGGCGATAGAACTGCCGCAATTGCTCGTAGATGGCTGGGTAGCTCGCGCGCACGATTTCAGGGCGCTCGATGAATGCCTCGCTCAGCACGGCGAAGAATTCGCCCGCAGATTCGGCCGCATAGGGATCGATTGTAGTCCGGACGCCGGCATCGACGCTGTGGCAAAAATCCTCATAACCGCGGCTGAATGCCGTCATCCAGACGGTTCGATCCATTCCGGCGTGCAAAGGCGGGTAACCGTCGGCCGCGCCGTTGAGCATGTCGAGTTTGTGCGCAAATTCGTGGATCGCCACGTTGACGCCGTCGGCGAAATCCTCGCCGATATCGGCCCAAGACAGGATGACCGGCCCGCGTAGCCACGCCTCGCCCGAGCGGATCTCGCGTCCGACATGCACCACGCCGAACTCGTCCTCCCACTCGACCTCGGGCATGAACTCATCTGGATAGACGATCACCTCGACCCAACCGTCATACCAGTCATCCGAGAGATACAGCAGCAGGATGCAGGCCTGAACGGCTAATGCCATGCGCATTGGCTCGTCGAGCTCCAGGCCGGCGGCGCCGTGGATCTGCTTGTCGTGGAGGAAAACCGTCACGAGCTCGCGCAGTCGCTCGCGCTCGGTGTTGCTCAGGCCGATGAGGAAGCGGTAACGCGCCAGCGTCTGCCGCCACGTCGTATCGTCGAGCGGCGCGCGACGCAGGATGCGCGCTCTGCGCCAACGCCGCAGGCTGAAATTCATTCGCCGCAACCCTCCCGGATCGCGCGACAGCCTAGACAGCCTGCTGCTGCTGCTCCGCCCCCTGCCCCTCTCCCGGCTCAGGCAGC
>WYBJ01000241.1 GCA_011525945.1 Burkholderiaceae bacterium
TACCGTGTCGCGATCAACCGGAATGAATCTCGCCATGGATGCTCCGTCTCAGTGCTTAACGTGCTTAACCTTCATGCCTTTGATACTAGCAGTCTGTCGGGCTGAAAGTCCGACAGACTGCTAGCGGGCTTGCAGCGCGCGCTTCGAGTCCAGATTCCCCGAGCGGCACCATGAAAGTCGAGATCATTGACGATTCGCAGCAACTCGCACAGCACGCGGCCGCGGTCATGGCTGCACAGATTCGCGCTTGTGTCGATCTGCGCGGGCGCTGCCTCATGGCCGTGAGCGGCGGGACCGAACCTTGGCGGGCATTTGCGCGCCTCGCCGCCCTGCCCGTTCCCTGGCAGGCGCTACACGTGTTCCAGGTCGACGAGCGGGCCGCTCCGGCCGGACATCCCGACCGCAACTGGACGCACTTGGAAGAGAATCTGCTGCGGCGTGCGCCCATACCGCGCGATCAATGTCATGCCATGCCGGTCGAGGATGCCACGCTCGAAGGCGGCGCCGAGCGTTACGGCGCGCGCCTCGGCGCGATCGCGGGTTCGCCTGCCGTTCTCGACCTGGTGCACCTGGGTCTGGGAGACGACGGCCACACCGCCTCGCTCCTGCCGGGCGACCCGGTGCTGGACGTGGTAGATGCCGATGTCAGTGTAACGGCGGCCTACCGCGGCTGGCGTCGCATGACACTTACATTACCCGCGATCGATCGCGCGCGCTCGATCGTGTGGCTCGTGAGCGGGCCCGGAAAATCGCGCGCGCTGCAACGCCTCATCGCGGGCGATACGGGTATACCGGCCGGTCGCGTGCGCCGTGACAACGCCTTGCTGCTCGCCGATCGGAGCACGGCCGGGCCGGACAGGCGCTCGCCCTGATTCGGCCGGCCCGCGATTTCATCCGCCGGCAGCGCCAAGCCAGGCAAGCGTCTGCGCAAGCAGCACCCGGGCCGGCCGGGTCGCATCCACGGTCAGCGTGGGCGCGGGCTCGTCACCGCCGGGCGGCTCCAGATCGCTCAGTTGGCTGTCGAGCAGCGAAGCGGGGAAGAAGTGGCCGTGTCTGCGCGCAAGGCGCTGCGCGAGCAGCGCGCGCGGCGCACGCATGTATACGAATCGCATCGCCTGCGGGGACACGCCATCGGCCAGCAAGGCCGCGCGATAACGACGCTTGAGCGCCGAGCAGGTGTACACCGCAGAAAAGCCGCTGCGCACATGCTCGCCGATCGAGCGCGCGAGCGCAGCGAGCCAGGGTGCACGCTCTTTGTCGCCCAATGCGATCCCCGCCGCCATGAGCGCCCGATTGGAGTCGGGATGAAGATCATCGCCCTCCGCGAACTCCCAGCCGAGCGCACCGGCAAGCGCCTTTCCCAGGGTCGACTTGCCGCTCGCCGAAGCGCCGGTGACGACAACGATCATGCATCGGCCTGGCTGCCCGGAGATTTGCTCCCGCCTCGCCAATGCCAGTCGCGCACTTCCGGCATGTCCTCGCCGCGCCGCACGACGTACTGCGCATGCTGCGCGAGCTTGTCGCGAGCGAACGCGCGCAAACGCGCGGCGTAGCGCGCCGCCTCGGGCACCCGCTGCGCGACATCGAGCAGCAGATGAAAGCGGTCGATGTCGTTGCGCACCGCCATGTCGAATGGGGTTGTGGTCGTGCCCTCCTCCTTGTAGCCGCGCACGTGCAGATTGTCGTGGTTGGTGCGCCGGTACGTCAGGCGGTGGATGAGCCAGGGATAGCCGTGATAATTGAACAGGATCGGCCGGTGTGTGGTGAAGAGCGCATCGAAATCACGGTCCGACAGGCCGTGCGGATGCTCCTCGTGCGGTTGCAAAGTCATGAGATCGACTACGTTCACGACCCGCACGCGCAGCCCCGCCGCGTGCTCGCGCAGAAGTTGCACCGCCGCAAGCGTCTCCAGTGTCGGTACGTCTCCGGCGCAGGCCATGACGACATCCGGCGTGCCGTCCTCATTGCTCGCCCATTGCCACACGTCGATGCCCTTGCGGCAGTGCTCCGAGGCGGCGTGCATGTCGAGCCACTGCGCCTGCGGCTGCTTGCCGGCGACGATGACGTTCACCTGATCGCGCGAGCGCAGGCACGCTTCGGCGACCGCCAGCAGCGTGTTGGCGTCGGGCGGCAGGTAAACGCGAATGATGTCGGCCTTCTTGTTCACCACGTGGTCGATAAAACCGGGATCCTGGTGCGAAAAGCCGTTGTGATCCTGGCGCCAGACGTGCGACGTGAGCAGGTAGTTGAGCGAGGCGATCGGTCGCCGCCACGGTACCTCCTTGGAGACCTTCAGCCACTTCGCATGCTGGTTGAACATCGAATCGACGATGTGGACGAAACCCTCGTAGCAGGTGAAAACACCATGGCGCCCGGTGAGAAGATACCCTTCGAGCCAGCCCTGGCACTGATGCTCCGACAGGATCTCCATCACGCGTCCGTCGGGCGCGAGGTTTTCGTCATCGCTGCTACGCTCGGCAAGCCAGGTACGCGGCGACGCTTCGAACACGGCGTCGAGGCGGTTGGATGCGACTTCATCGGGTCCGAACAGGCGAAAATTGGGATGCGCTTGATTGCGCCGCAGAACGTCGCGCAGGTACTTGCCCAACGCGCGCGTCGCCTCGCCGCGGATCGCACCCGGCGCCGTCACATCGAGCGCATAGTCACGACAATCGGGCAAGTCGAGCTCGCGCACCAGCATGCCGCCGTTGGCGTACGGGCTGGCACTCATGCGCTTATCGCCCCGAGGCGCAAGGCTGCGCAACTGCGGCTTCGGCGTACCTTGCGCATCGAACAATTCGTCCGGCCGATAGCTCTTCATCCACGCCTCGAGCTGACGCAGATGGTCGGGTTTCTCGCGCAACTCGGCAAGCGGAACCTGGTGCGACCGGAAGCTTCCCTCGATTTTCTTGCCATCCACTTCCTTCGGCCCAGTCCAGCCCTTGGGCGTGCGCAGAATGATCATCGGCCAGCGCGGCCGGGTCATCGTGCCTTCGCCACGCGCCTCGCTCTGGATGCGCCGGATCTCAGTCATGACCGTATCGAGCGTGGCGGCCATGGCCTGATGAACGCGCTCCGGCTCGCTTCCTTCGATGACGTAGGGCCGATAGCCATAACCGATGAACAGGCTTTCCAGCTCGTGACGGGGGATGCGCGCGAGCACGGTCGGGTTCGCGATCTTGTAGCCGTTCAGATGCAGTATCGGCAGCACCGCACCGTCGCGCGCCGGATCGAGGAACTTGTTCGAGTGCCACGCGGTGGCGAGCGGCCCGGATTCCGCCTCGCCGTCGCCTACCACGCACGCGACGATGAGCGATGGATTGTCGAACGCCGCTCCGTAGGCATGCGCCAACGAGTACCCGAGCTCTCCGCCCTCGTGGATCGAACCCGGAATCTCGGGCGTGGCATGGCTGCCGATACCGCCCGGGAAAGAGAACTGCTTGAACAGCCGTTGCATGCCACCTGCATCGAGCGAGACCTCGGGATAGCGCTCGGACATCGTGCCCTCGAGCCAGGCGCATGCCGCAAGCGCCGGGCCGCCGTGACCAGGCCCTGCGATGTAGATCATGTCCAGCGCCGGGTCCTTGCGTAGCAATCGGTTCAGATGCGTCCAGATAAAACTCAAACCCGGCGTTGTGCCCCAGTGCCCGAGCAGCCGCGGCTTGATGTGATCGATCGTCAGCGGCACGCGCAGCAAAGGATTGTCCAGCAGATAGATCTGCCCGACCGCCAGATAGTTGGCTGCCCGCCACCAGGCATCGAGCGCGCGCAATTCGTCGCCGCTAAGAGGCGCGGCCAAGGTTGCGTCCGGTGATTCGTTCATGCATGCCTCCGTGTGATCGTGTCGTTGTCTCCATTCTCGGCGGTGCCGCACGAACCGAAGTCATGTCGAGCAACGGGCATCATGCGTGCTGGCGAGGCGGAAAATTCGCATGACGCGTCACGCCGTCATACTGTTGGGCAGGTGTCGCGGCGTTTTCGTTCACGGGCAAGTACGCGGCCCGTCGTCATCGTTAGCAGTCGGGCGCTCGTTAACCGGCTGACATCCACGCAGGCGCCTGCACCAGCAAGAAGCCGCCCAGGGCGCTGAGGATGACGACCAGCCAAGGCGGGAATCGCCAGAACGCGAGCAGAGCGAACGCGATCAATCCTATTGCGAAGTCGGCCGGCGCGCGAATGGCGCTGGTCCACACCGGATGATAGAGCGCGGCCAGCAGCAAGCCGACAACCGCCGCGTTGATGCCTGCGAGTGCCGAACGCACGAAAGCGAGGCGACGCAAACGGGCCCAGTACGGCAGCACGCCCACCATCAACAAGAACCCCGGCAGGAACAGCGCCACGGTGCAGAGCACCGCGCCGCGCCAACCGTTGGGCTCGGGTGTCATGATCGTTCCGAGAAAGGCGGCAAAGGTAAATAGCGGCCCCGGCACTGCTTGCGCGGCGCCGTAGCCCGCCAGAAACCGATCGTTTGCCACCCAGCCCGGCGGCACGACTTCCGATTGCAGCAGCGGCAACACCACGTGCCCACCGCCGAACACGAGCGATCCCGAGCGGTAGAAGCTGTCGAACACGGCCAGTGCCTCGCCGGGATGAAGCGCTGCTGCCACGGGCAAGCCGAACAGCAGACCGAAGAACAGAACCAGGCACACCGCGCCGGCGGCTTTGCCAAACGGCACATCGAGCGCGGCAAACGCTTGCTCGGCCCTGCCTGCGAGGAACAGCCAGCCGGCCAATGCACCGAGGACGATCGCCGCCACTTGTCCGATCGAACCGGGCCAAGTGGTAACCAGCACCGCAGCAAACACCGCAACCGTGAATCGATGCGCATCCGGGCAGAGCGTGCGCGCCATTCCCCATACGGCTTGCGCGACGACCGCAACGGCGACGATCTCGAGCCCTCGTAGCCAGCCCGCATTCAAGCGCCCGGCAAATGCATCCACGCCGTAGGCGAACAAAACCAGCGCAAGCGCCGAAGGCAGGGTGAAACCCAGCCACGCCGCCACAGCCCCGGGCAACCCGGCGCGCGTGAGCCCGATCGCGATTCCAACCTTGCTGCTCGCCGGGCCCGGCGTGAATTGCGACAGCGCAACCAGGTCGGCGTAGGCAGCCTCGTCGAGCCACTTGCGACGGGCGACGAACGCGTCGCGAAAATAACCGATGTGCGCTACCGGCCCGCCGAATGAGGTGAGGCCGAGCAGCAGAAACGCCCTGAACACCTCCGTCACCGTGCCGGAACCCGTAGCACGCTGCGGCTTCGACTGCTCCATCGGATCCTTCCGCGGACGGACGGCGAGGCAATTAACGATCGCGACTCCGGCGGCGGAGCGTCCGCGGAGCGCGCGACCGGACGAGCGATCCCGTCAAAGCTTGACGTGCACCTCGTCCCCCTCGATTCTGATCTCAAAGACCCGCAGCGGACGATAATCATGCAGTTCCCGGCCTCCGTCGCGTACGTCGAAGCGCCAGCCGTGGAGCGGGCAGGTGACGACTGTCCCGTCCAATTCCGCACGATGCATCGGCCCTGCCAAGTGGGGGCAAAGTCCGTCGAAAGCAAATAACTCGTCCTGCATCCGAGCGACGGCAATCTTGCTTCTGCCAAGCTCGACCAGCGTAATGGTCTCGCCGAAATCGGCGACAGACCCCAGTCGCGTCCACTCGCTCACCGCTCTCACCTTTCACTGAGTTCAGCAGTCGATCAGATGTTGTAGATCACGCGCTCGATGAATGGCCGAATCGTCTCGGCCCGATACCCGAGGGCATCCATCTTCGGGCGCAGCGCGTTCAGCGCGCCATCGACATCGTTCAACAGGCGCAATTCCTTCCACGGTTCATAGAAGGGGATATCGAGCGCCATGGCGAGCAGCGACAGCCAATGATGCGTTTCAATCCCGTATTCCAGTTGCATTTTGACATTGCGCCGGTAGCAGGCCTGGTAGGGCGCCACCACGGTGTCGGCGCCCAGCGCTTTCGCCTCGGCGAACATCTCGGCGCCGACGCCCGACGTCATCGATTTGATCGTGGGACAGCTGGTCTCGCGAAAACCGGCGCGCGGCGCGGGCAGTATCTCCAGACCCGGGATCGCTTTGAGGATCGTCAATAGCGTCCCTAGGTCATCTTGCGGGCGCGCCGCGTTACCGATGTGATGATGCACGACCACGCGCCGCGGCACGGGCCGCATCCTCGCCGCGAGGACGTCGAGGTGCTCGACGAGAAGATCGGCCACGTGCGCGTATTGAACCGGGTTGCCCTTCACCTGATGTGTATTGAATCGGCGAATGCACCGCGCGCATACCGAAAGCACGGTCTTCGGGCGCGCCCGCTTGAACATCAGTAAAGTCTTCGTTGCGACCTCGTGCTGCAAGTCCTCCAGGCGCTCGAGATCCTCGTGGATGGCGCCGCAGCAGTTCTCGGGTCCGCCCAGGGCGACGAATTCCAGATTCAGGATCTTCAGGATTTCCTGCGCGATGCGCGGCATGAACAGGGTGTTGTGCACGCTGCACGAGATGTGCAGTATGTACGGTACTTGAGCCGTTCGCAGCGTCAACTCGATATCCCACGTCGGGTCACCCGGTGAGGCCAGCAGTCGGCCGAAAGCCCGAACACTCTCGAAAGTATTCGGATTGACGTGTTTTGTCGCGACAGCAGGCATGTGTACCTCCGATCGTCACCAACGATCCCGATTACGGACTCACCTCCATTATGGCCGCAGGCCGAGATCCTTCACAATCTTCCCGAAGCTCTCGTATTGCTCATGCAGAAATGACGAGAACTGCGCCGGCGTATCACCGACGAGCTTGCCGCCGCCGCTCGCAAAATACTCTGCGACTCGTGGCATCTTCAACACCTTGGAGATTCCGCGTTGCAGAGTATCGATCACCGATTGTGGCGTACGCGCGGGAGCAAGGACGCCATAGAACGAAACGACGTCTTCGTTCACCCCCGCCTCGATTAGCGTCGGTACATCGGGCACGGCCGCGGAACGATCTCTGGACGTAACCGCCAACGCCCTGAGGCGCTGACCTCTGACATACGGTAGCCCCACGGGCATCGGGGCAAACATGAACTCGACCTGACCCCCGATGAGCGCCGCAGTCGCGGGGCCGGCGCCCTTGAACGGCACATGCATCGAATGTGTGCCCGTGAGTCGATTGAATACCTCACCGGCGAGGCCACTCGGTGCGCCCAGCCCGGACGAGGCGAAATTCAGCGCGTTGGGTTTTGCGTTTCCGAGCGCTATCAGTCCGCCCACCGAAGTAACGGGTACGCTCGGATGCACGACCAGTATGTGCGGTGATGTCAGTATCAACGTGACCGGCGCAAAATCCCTGAGCGGATCGTAGTCGAGCTTTCTGTAATGCGGCTCGACCACAATACCCGGCGGTGGCGACATCAGGATCGTATAGCCGTCCGGGGCCGCGCGAGCGGCGATCGATGTGCCGATGGTTCCGCTGGCGCCCGGTTTGTTGTCAACGACAACCATCTTCCCCAGGACAGCGGAAAGCTGGCTGTTGATGGCTCGCGCGACCACATCGGTAGCGCCACCGGGTGACGCCGGCACAATCACGGTGATGGGTTTCTGAGGGTAATGTTCCTGCGCAGAACCGGTACTCCCGACCGCCAGCGCCACCACGCAAAAGACCATCTTGACCGCTGCCTTCATCTGCCGCCCTTCCGTTTCGTTTCGTTAGCCATTACTCGCCGGTTCGCCGACGCCCGATCGATCCGCTTGCGGCCGCGACGGCCCATCAACTCGCGACTGCGTAGTCTGTCCCCGGCGCCCACCTCCGAACCATGACCGGTTGCGTGGCCACCTGCAGTCTTTCCAGAATCGGCGCGGCCCGGCGCAGCGTTACCAGCACGGGGCAGCGCCGCGCGACGACATCGGCCATTTCACAAGCGGCTTCGCTCGTCAGACCGTGTCCATCGACCTCGTAGGAGAGATGCAATTCGCTGGCGCCGGCATCGGTCTCCTGCAAATACTCGCCACGCCAGTCGAACACCGACTCGGCCTCGATGACGAGCCGGGTGAAGCGAATTCCGCGCTGCGCGGCCCAACGCAGGCACCACATCTGCACGCAACTCGCAAGCGCGCCGAGGAGGTAGTCCATGGGGCGCGGATGTTGGCCGAACCCACCGGCGTCGACGGCGGCATCGGTGCGAAACCGGAACGCACCCGCCGTGACCTCGCCTTGAAGATCGCGCACCACGTCGATTCGCGCGCGAGGGCGCCGAACCGGATCCTTGGCGCCCTCCCGGATCTCGCGCATGGTTGTCGCGACCGCCGTGTCGAGCCGCTTGTAGTCCACGTCCATCGACGCCCCTCCGCGGTCAGTCGAGTTGTGCCCCGGACGCTTTGACCGCTTTTGCCCATCGAGCGATCTCGGCCTTGATGTGGCGCGCGAACTCTTCCGGCGTGCTGCCGATCGGGTCCGACCCCTCGGCTACGAAGCGCTGCGTAATCTGCGCCGAGCGTACGACTCCGGCGATCTCGTCGCTGAGCCGCTGCACGATCGTGCCCGGCGTACCCGCCGGCGCGAGCACGCCATACCACTGGCGCGCCTCGAAGCCGGGAACGCCGGACTCCGCGACCGTGGGCAAGTCCGGCATCGCCGGCGAGCGTTTCGCCCCCGTCACCGCGAGGCCCCTGACTCTGCTCGCCTTGATGTGCGGCAGCAGCGCCAACGCGGGCGCCAGCATGACCGCGGCCTCGCCGCTCAGTAGAGCGACCACTGCGGGTGCCGTGCCCTTGTACGGAACGTGTACGAGGTCGATACCGGCCATGGTCTTGAGCAGCTCCGCGGCCAGATGTGACGTGGTGCCATTGCCGGCGGACGCGTAATCGAGGCTCTTCGGCCTGCGCTTCGCGAGTTCGATCAGTTCCCTCACCGACTTTACCGGCACCGACGGGTGCACGGCCAGGATGTTGGGCGTCGCGATCAGCAGCGAGATCGGCGCGAAGTCCTTCACCGGATCGAACGGTAGCTTGCGATACAGCGTCACGTTGATGGCGAGAGCGGCAGCGCCCATAACGATCGTGTAGCCATCCGGGGCGGCCTTGGCGGCGAGCGCGGTGCCGATGTTGCCACCGGCCCCGCCACGGTTCTCGATGACGAGCGGCTGGCCGAGACTTTCCGAGAACTGCGGCGCGATGATGCGTGCGACCATGTCGACACCCCCGCCGGCGGCATACGGGACGATGAAGCGGATGGGCCTGTTCGGGTAACCCTGGGCAAGCGCACTACCGGCGCCTGAAATCATCCCCACGTATGCGGCGATGCCGAGGTGAAGGAAGATCTTCTTGTTCACGCGCATTCCTCCGCAGGCGGTGTCAACACACCATGCAGGCCGACAACCCGCGGGTCGTATCGGTTCAAAGCGCGGGCGGAATCGAGCTCCACCCCAACGACCTGCGCCACGGATCTCCGAGACGGCGGCGGATTCTTCGCCGAAGCGCCCCGTGATCGCGTCCAACCCGATCGAGCCGATCGCAGTACCCGTGCCGATCTACACGCGCTGCGGCAGGCGATGTGCGTCGCGGCGCTGCTCGTACGCCTTCACGTGGGTATAGGCGACGCGATGCAGCGTGTCATCCAGCCCGGCTTCGCGGCACTTGCCCAGCATGAAACCCAGTACATGCTCGGCCTCGATCGGACCGCCCTTTTCGAGATCACGCAGCATCGAGGCCTCGTAGCGAGAATCGCGTTGTTCGAACAAATCGTGATACGAGCGCACGAAGGAGTCGTCAGGCGTATGTCCGGCGCACGAGGCAATGCGCGCATTCGCATCGAAGAAAGTCTTCAGGAGCGCCGAACCGTCGGGCGTTCGAACGATCTCCCCCAGGTTCGCGCGCATCAGGCAAGTCATTCCGGCAACCGTGGATAGATGCACGAGCTTCAGCCACAGATCGCGCATGATGTTGCGCGACAGCTTCACCTCGACCCCGGTCTTGTCGAGCAGCGCCTTGAGCCGTAGCACGCGCGCAGACTCCGAGCCATCCTGCTCGCCGAACGTGATCGTCTGCCAATCGTTGAGCTGGCGGATGATGTGCGCGGGCGTGAGCGTCACCTGAATCTTCGCGGTGCCACCGAGTATCCGCTCGCGACCGAATCGCTCGCCGAGCGCATCCATGTGAGCGATGCCGTTGAGCAGAGGCAGAATCGCGGCCGACGGCGAGAGCGCCGGGCGAATCGCTTCCATCGCAGAGGCCAGATCGTAGGCCTTGCATGTGAGGAGGATGAGATCGTACCGAGGCTCAATCTGCGCTTGCAGCTTCGCATCGACTTCCAGGACGGCATCACCATACTGGCTCTCGATGCGCAAGCCGTGCTCTCGAAGCTGGTTGCACCGGTTTTCGCGCACCAGGAACGTAACATCCGCGCCGGCCTGAACCAACCTGCCGCCAAAATATCCGCCGATCCCGCCGGCACCGAGAACAAGAATCTTCATGTCATACACCTTGTGCCTGTGCGGCTGGCACGGCTTCGCTGAGTTGCCGTGAACGCGCGGGTGAGTCGGCGGCAGTCGCGGTATCGCGCTGCACTGCGCGCGGCGGCCTGCCGCCGAATACGACGGCAGCCTTCGGGGTCTCGTCGACGAACAGGGAAAACACATCCGGCCGCGCGTAGTGGCCGACGACATCGAAATCGAATTTCCCCTGCGCGATCCGGCCCATGTCGAGATCGGCGATCAGGACCGCTTCACCCTCGTAATTGGGGCCCGCGAGGATTTCACCCAACGGGTCGATGATGCAACTGCCGCCGCGTGACATGACGTAATCGGGATCGTCCGCCTTGCTTGCGTAGCGGTCGGGGTAGTCCGAGCGCCGGGCGAACTGGTTGCAGGACAGAACAAAGCAACGGCCTTCCAGAGCGATGTGCCGCATGCTCGATAGCCACGTGTCACGGCCGTCAGCGGTGGGGGCGCAGTAGATCTGCACGCCCTTCGCGTAATGCGCCGCGCGCAGCAGCGGCATGTAGTTCTCCCAGCAGATGACTGCACCGACCTTGCCCAGCGGGGTGTCGAAGACCGGCATTGTCGAGCCGTCGCCGAAACCCCAGATCAAGCGCTCGGATGCGGTCGGCATGAGCTTGCGATGCTTGCCCATGTAGCGACCGGCAGGAGAGAAGAAAAGAACCGTGCAGTAGAGCGTGCCGCCGTCGCGTTCGATAACTCCGACGATCACATACATACCGCTGCTGCCGGCGATGGCGGCAAGGCGCTCGGTTGCCGGGCCGGGAACATCGATGGCGCTGTCCCAGTAGACACGAAATTCCTCGCGCCCCTCCGCAGTGCGGCTTCCGACTGTGGTGCCGAATGAAAGCTCGCGCGGATAGCCGCCGACGAACGCCTCGGGAAAGAGCGCCAATTTTGCACCTTGTGCGGCCGCCTCGGCGGCGAGGCGTTCGGCTTTGGCCAGAGTACGCTGCGTATCGAAAGCGACGGAGGCTGCTTGTACGACCGCGACCGTGCACGCTTGCTTGGACATCATGCACCGTATGTATACAATCTACCGTATATCGTAGGCCTTCGTGTCAAGCGCGGTCAAGCCACATCCACCAATCAGCCGAATACACCATGGAATTAGACGATTACATTGCGCAGTCGGCGCGGCAATCGCAGACGATGGCGGATGCCATCGCGGCCGCACTTCGTCAGGCGATTTCGGAGGGCGCGCTTGCCGACGGCGCACCGCTTCGTCAAGCGGAGCTTGCAGAGAAATTCCGCGTAAGCCGCATCCCGATACGAGAAGCGCTCCTGAAGCTCGAGCGTGAAGGCCTGGTCGAGACGCGGCCGCGCCGCGGTACGGTAGTGACGGCACTCGATGCCGACGCTTTCCAAGAAATCCTAGAAATGCGCCTTGCGCTGGAATCGCTCGCGCTGAGGCTCTCGATTGCGCGCATGCAGGAGCCGGATATCGCGGCCGCTTGCACGATCCTGCGGCAGACGGAGGATGCGCTGCGAGATCCGCCGACGACACACGACCGCTCGAAGGAGTTCGAGACGCGCTGGGGTGAAGTGAACTGGCAATTCCATCGCGCGCTCTATCACGCATGCGGAAGACCGCGGCTATTGGAAACGATCGACAATCTGCATCTTCTCTTCGCCCGCCACCTGCGGGTTCGACTCGAGATCATTGCGCCGACTCGAACGGGACACGAGTCGCGTGACGTCCAGAAGAACCGCTCCGAGTGGGCGGGCGTGGTGCAGGAGCACCGCGACCTCCTGGACGCATGCCAAGCGCGCGATGTGTCCCGCGCCGAAGCCGTGCTGGAACGCCATATCCGCCTCAACGGAGACGAACTGGTGCGCAGGCTCGTCGCAGCGAGATGAGCGAGCAGACGATTACGCATCGGCAGCCGTTCATCAGGTCCCGCACCACAGCAGCGACCCATCGTCCGTTTGAGGCATCGAGTGAAGTCCCTGACTGAGAGATCACGATCTCCCCTGAAGGGATTGTCATCCCGGTGGCCAGACCGGCCATCGCTTGCATTCGGGATCCCGTCATGTCTGAACTGATACAGCAAGAGATCGGCGCACAGGAGAAATCAGGCAGCTACGTGCTGCCCGTCGAAGACACCGCCTTCCTGCTGCGCGATGAGATGCGGGCGACCCGGTTTGCACTCGAATACGCAAAGGCGGAACTGCTGCTGCGCGACTGGGGCATTCGATCGACCGTGATCGTCTTCGGCAGCGCGCGGATCGCTTCGCCGGAGCAGCTTGCAAAAGGCGGCGAGTCCGCGCAGGCGCAGGCCGACCGTACTAGCGTTGAACGCACGACGAAGCAGGCAGCTTGGTATCAAGCCGCGCGAGAGCTCGCGCGCATCGTTTCGGTCCGCGGGGGTGCGCTCGCTCCACAGCATCGCTGGCGCGACAACGTGATCGCGACGGGAGGCGGCCCCGGCATCATGGAGGCGGCGAATCGCGGCGCGCACGACGCCGGTGCGCCGACGATAGGCTTCAACATCACATTGCCCGAGGAACAGCACCCCAATCCCTACATCACGCCCGAGCTGACCTTCCGCTTCCACTACTTTGCGATGCGCAAGATGCATTTCGCCATGCGTGCCAATGCGCTGGTGGTCTTCCCCGGGGGGTTCGGAACGCTTGACGAGTTGTTCGAGATACTGACTTTGAGGCAAACGAACAAATGCCCCGAGATACCGATCGTCCTTTACGACCGGAGCTACTGGTCGAAGATCATCGCCTTCGATGCGCTGGTCGCAGAGGGCATGATCTCGCAAGCCAACCTGGACCTGTTCGAGTATGCCGACTCGGCTGAGGAGTGCTGGAGCAACCTGGTCAAGAGAGGATTGCAAGCGACGCGAGCCCGGTGAGCTTCGCCGTGCTGGCGAGTTCTCGCCGAGCGCACCGGCACGCGCCCGGTCGCCGTGGAAGACAACCCGGCCTGCGTCCACGCACCGCGCCTGTGAATCGTGAATCGGATCGGTACACTCGTTCCCGACGCGCGGCTCGGTGATAATCCAGGGTGTAAACCGAGGTGGCGATATCTGCGCCGCGTTGGCAGCGCAGATACGGCCATCGGCACCAGACCGAATGACAAGGCTCGACAAGACGGCTGCATTCCCGCCATCGAGCGGTGGCAGGAATCTGGCATTCGCGCCATCGGGATCAATGATTTCTCGCAGTCCCGCCAAACACGAGACCAGCTTGAACGACCCCGCCTTCAGCAACCATACGCCGATGATGCAGCAGTACCTCCGGCTCAAGGCCGAGCATCCGGACATGCTGCTGTTCTACCGCATGGGGGACTTCTATGAGCTCTTTTTCGACGATGCGCAGAAGGCGGCGCGACTGCTCGATATCACGCTCACCACACGCGGCAGTTCCGCCGGCGAGCCGATTCGCATGGCCGGCGTCCCCTACCACGCGGTGGAACAATACCTCGCCCGCCTGGTCCGCTTGGGGGAGCCCGTCGCGATCTGCGAGCAGATCGGCGATCCGGCGACATCCAAGGGTCCGGTCGAACGCCAGGTCACCCGCATCGTCACGCCTGGCACGCTCACCGATGCGGCGCTGCTGGAGGACAAGCGCGACAACATCGTGGCGGCCATCGCCCCGCACGGGCGCGCGCTCGGGCTTGCCTGGATGAGCCTCGCGGCCGGGCGCTTTCGTATCCTGCAAACCGAACATGCAAACCTCGCCGCCGAGCTGGAACGGCTGCGTCCGGCGGAATTGCTGCTGCCCGAGGAAGTGGACTTATCCGCGCTCGCTCTCAGCTGTGCCCTGCGCCGCTTACCGAAGCGCGATTTTGATGCGCGGCGCACGGCCGACATCCTCTGCCGGCACTTCCAGGTCCACTCTCTCGCGGCGTTCGGCTGCGAAGGCTTCGAGGCCGCCATCGCTGCGGCCGGGGTGCTGCTCGACTACGTACGCAGCACGCAACGCAGCGCGCTCGCGCATGTGCAGGCGATCGAGGTCGAGCACGACGATCAGTTCGTTCGCATGGATGCCGCCACTCGGCGAAATCTCGAGCTGAGCGAGACGCTTCGCGGCGAGCCGATGCCAACGCTATTTGCATTACTCGATTCGTGTGCGACCGCAATGGGCAGCCGCTGGTTGCGCCATGCGCTGCATCAGCCGCTACGCGACAACGCCCAGGTCGAGCAGCGGCTCGAAGCCGTTGCGCAACTGCGCGGCGATACCGGCGGCGGGCCCTACGAGCGCGTGCGCCAATCGCTCGCCCGCATTGCGGATGTCGAGCGCATCATTGCCCGCATCGCATTGAGAAGCGCCCGCCCGCGCGATCTGGCCGGCCTGCGCGATGCGCTACTGCGGCTGCCCGAGATCGCGACGACCCTGGATGGGCTCGATTCGTCGCTGCTGCAATCGCTCGCCTCGCGCCTGCGCATCGATCCGGCGATCGGCGAGCGGATGCGCGCGGCACTTCATCCCGAACCGGCTGCGGTCCTGCGTGATGGCGGTGTCATCGCCGACGGTTTCGACGCCGAGTTGGACGAGCTACGCGCGATGCAAACGCACTGCGGCGATTTCCTGCTCGAGCTGGAACGGCGCGAACGCGCACGCACCGGCATCGCCAACCTCAGGGTCGAGTTCAATCGCGTACACGGCTTCTACATCGAGGTGACGCGCGCGCAATCCGAGCGCGTCCCCGACGATTATCGCCGGCGCCAAACGCTGAAGAACGCCGAGCGCTACATCACCCCGGAGCTCAAGGCGTTCGAGGACAAGGCGCTGTCGGCGCAGGAGCGTGCGCTCGCCCGCGAGAAGCTACTCTACGACGCGCTGCTCGACGAGCTCGGCGCGGATCTCGCGCCGCTCAAGCAATTCGCCGACGCACTCGCCGCGCTCGATGCAATCGCGTGCCTCGCCGAGCGCGCTGCCGCGCTCGATTTCGTCCGGCCGCGGATCTCGGACGAGCCCGGGATCGAGATCGAAGCCGGGCGCCACCCGGTCGTGGAGCAGCAGGTCGCGGATTTCATCGCAAACGACACGCAGCTCGGACCCGAGCGCGCGCTGCTCCTCATCACCGGCCCGAACATGGGGGGCAAGAGCACCTACATGCGGCAGGTCGCCCTGCTCGTACTGCTCGCGCGCGCCGGCTCCTTCGTTCCCGCGCGCCGCGCGCGCATCGGCCCCATCGACCAGATCTTCACCCGCATCGGCGCCTCGGACGACCTCGCCGGCGGCCGCTCGACGTTCATGGTGGAGATGACCGAAAGCGCTGTCATCCTGCGCAATGCGACCGCCTCGAGCCTGGTGCTCATGGATGAAGTCGGTCGCGGCACGTCGACGTTCGACGGCCTCGCGCTCGCCTGGGCAATCGCGCGTCACCTGATCGAAGCGAACCGCAGCCTTACGCTTTTCGCCACGCATTACTTCGAGCTGACGCGGCTATCTTCGGACTTCGCTACCGTGGCCAACGTCCACCTCGACGCCGTCGAGCACAGGGACAGGATCGTGTTCCTGTACGCGCTGCGCGAAGGGCCGGCCAGCCAGAGCTACGGCATCCAGGTAGCGCAGCTTGCGGGCGTGCCCGCAGCCGTTATCCGTGCCGCTCGCCGTTATCTCGTCCGGCTCGAGAACGAAGGCGCGGGAACAACGCCGCAGCTCGATCTTTTTCGTGTCGAGGAACCGATCGAAGCGGCGGCGCCGGCCCTGCCGCATCCGGTGTGTGCGCGGCTGCATGAGATCGACGCCGATGCGCTCAGCCCGCGTGCCGCCCTTGATCTCATCTACGAGCTGAAGAGGCTGGCCGAATAGGCGTTCGCGCACAGTGCCGCTCGGCTGCAGCACGGTATCGCCGCAATGGCGCAAGCATACGATCCGGCGCTGCGCGCCCGTGCTTTACCGCCCGTAGCTCGAACCGTATGATTCCACGGCTCGCCTTGTCGGGCGGCTTCGCCGTCCGCCGTGAGAGGAATAACCATGCGTACCCAACCGAACGCCACCTCCCACACGCCAGAGTGTCGGCGCCGACGCGCAATGCTGCTCGGCATCGGTGTGATGCTCGCACTGTCAGGTGCGCAGCAGCTCGCAACTGCGGCGGACGCCTCGGATTATCCGCACAGGCCGATCCGCGTCATCGTAGGCTTCTCGCCGGGCGGTTCGGCCGATCTGACCGCGCGTACGGTGGGACAGAAGCTCGGCGAGCTGCTCGGGCAAACGGTCGTGGTCGACAACCGCGCCGGCGCCTCCGGCATGATCGGTGGCGAGCTGGTCGCGCGCGCTGCGGCTGATGGCTACACGCTGTACGAAGCGACCATGACAACGCACGGCATCGGGCCGAATCTTTACAAGAAAATTCCCTACGATCCAATCGAGAGCTTCGAGGCGATCGCCCTGATGGTGCGCATCCCGCTGGTGATGTTCGCACACGCATCGGTGCCGGCCACCAGCGTAAAGCAGCTGGTCGCGGTGCTCAAGGCCAACCCGGGTAAATATCGCTATTCCAGCGCGGGCAACGGCAGTCCGCCGCACCTGGCTGCGGAGCTATTCAAGCTCAAAGCTGGCGTAGACATCCTGCACATCCCGTACAAGGGTACGGGGGCGGCGGTGCCTGACCTGGTTGCGGGTCAAGTTCATCTCATGATCGACGGCCCGCCGCCCTTCCTCGGGCACGTCAAGGCCGGGCGGCTGCGGGCACTCGCCGCGGCGAACGACAAGCGCCTGGCGCTGCTACCCGACGTGCCTACTTTCGCCGAGAGCGGCTACAGCGGCATGGAGGCAGGCTTGTGGTACGGCATGCTCGCACCCAAAGGAACGCCCCGCGCGATCATCGAGCGGCTCAACAGCGCCATCGGCCAGGCGCTGCACGATGCCGACCTGCGCAAGCGCTTCGCCGCATCCGCCATCGAAGTGATCGGCAGCACGCCGGATGAATTCGGGCGCTACATCGGATCCGAAATCAAGCGTTGGGGAGAGGTCGCGCGCGCAGCCGATATTCACCTCGATTAAACGCAAGCCACGAGCTTTCCCTCGTCGCAGCTTGCGCATTGGAACCTCGTCGTTGCGACTCTTCCCTCCCTTGCAAGGCGCGCCTCGGCATGCAGGCCGATGCCGTTCGGTCGGCGCGAATCATGATTCGCGACACCCCGCCCTCACCCCCAGCCCTTCTCCCGGTGGGAGAGGGGAGTGCGGTGTGCCCGCCAGGCGGGCAGGTTCCTGGGTAGCCGCGACGGCGACCGGCGCTACAGCGCGAACCGATCGGCGAAGGCGCGAAATTCGCCGAGCTCA
>WYBJ01000032.1 GCA_011525945.1 Burkholderiaceae bacterium
AACGCCGGAACGCCGCGCGCTCGGATAGGAAGCCGTAGCCGGGATGGATCGCATCGCAGCTCGCGCCAAGCGCGGCGGTGACGATCGCGTCCTGATCGAGATAGCTTGCGAGCGCCTGTGGCGGGCCGATCGAGACCACGCGATCGACCATGCGCGCCGCCGCCGAGTCGCGGTCCGCCTCGGAGCAGGCGAGCACGCATCTCACGCCGAGCCGGCGGCAGGCGCGCGCGATGCGCACAGCGATCTCGCCGCGGTTCGCGATCAGGACGCTTCGTATGTTCATTGAACCGCGCCGACCCGTTAGCTTGGCTCGATGATCATCAGCACCTGCTCGTGTCTAACCGTGGCCGCGTTCGCGACCGGGATCGCCACGACCTTGCCCGCGACCCCGGCTTTTATGCTGTTGAAGAGTTTCATGACTTCGATCAGGCAGACCGTGTCGTCCGCCTTTACCGCCGCGCCGACCTCGACGAAGGGTGCGAGGTGCGGCGCCGGCGCGCGATAGAAGGTGCCGGTCATGGGTGCGCGAATCGCGATCGCGCCCTCGGGCACGGGCGTCGGCTCGGGCGCCTGTGCGTGCGCAGGCGCCGCGGCTACGGGCACATCGGCGCGTGCGCTGGTGTCCACGCTCGGCGGCGCTGCGACAGGCGCGGGCCGCACGGGTATCGGCGGTGCGACCGCAGGCAGCCCGGACTTGCGTACATGCAGCTTGAAACCAGCCGTTTCGATCCGGACTTCGTCGTAATCGGAATTCTCGATCAGCTTGAGCGTGTCGAGGATCTGGCGTTCGCTCCATTGCATACGCAGAGGTCCTTGCTCAGTTCACCTTCAACCCGGCCGTCTTGATCACCTCGGCCCACTTGCGCACGTCCGCCTTGAGGAAGGCGCCGAACTCGGCAGGCGTGTTGCCGACAATCACCGCGCCGAGCGTCTTCATGCGTTCCTTGACCTCGCTGTCGGCAAGCGTGCGCACGATCTCGTCGTGCAGCTTGGTGATGATGGGCTGCGGCGTCGCAGCGGGAGCAAGGTAGCCGATCCAGGGGGCCGATTCCTCGAAGCTCGGGAACCCTGCCTCGGCCATCGTCGGCACATCCGGCAATTCGTCGAGCCTTTTCTTCGCACCGATGGCGAGCGCACGGATGCGACCCGCCTTCACGTTCTGGGCAATCCCGACCACGGGGTAGAACATGAGCGGAATCTGCCCGGCAATGACATCGGCGAGCGCCGGCGCATTGCCCTTGTAAGGCACGTGCACCATGTCGATTTTCGCGATCGTCTTCAGCAACTCGGCGGCCAGATGGGCCGAGGAGCCGTTGCCGGCGGATCCGAAGCTCAACTGACCCGGGCGCGCTTTTGCCAGCGCGATCAGATCTTTCATGTTCTTCACGGGCAGCGCTGGATTCACCACCATCAGAACCGGCAGCGTGGCGAGCAAGGTGATGGGCGCGAAGTCCTTGATCGGATCGTACGGAACCTTGCGGTGCAGGCTCGGATTCACGGTGTGGCCGATCGAGGCGAGGATCAGCGTGTAGCCGTCGGCGGGGGCCTTCGCGACCATCTCGGTGGCGATGATGCTGTTCGCCCCGGGGCGGTTCTCCACCACCATCGTCTGCCCGACATTGGCTGTGACCTTCTGCGCCACGATGCGGCCGAGGGTGTCGGTCGGGCCGCCAGCCGAATAGCCGATGATGACGCGCATCGGTCTGGCCGGGAACGTTTGCGCGAGGGACCACCCCGCCGTGCACGCGAGGTAGAGCGCGCAGAGTAACCGCCACCTGCTTACTGGGAATGCTCGCATTTCTTCTCCTTCCTTCGATGGCCGTTCGATGTGCGGGTTCGCGCCGGCTAGGTTTGGCCGGGTTCGATCGTGCCGAGCGCTTGCCCGAACTCGACGAACTCGCCGGGCGCGACTGAAAGCTGCACGCGGCCCGTGGCGGCGGCCTTGACCTCGATGCTGCGCTTGAACCTACGTAGCACGAACAACAGATCGCCTTTCGCAACGCGATCCCCGGGCCCGTGCAAGTGCTGCCGTCCCGGCGCAGGATCGACCAATCCGACGCTCGGTGCAAGTATCGGCACGGGCTGCGCGACCACGCCGCGAGCTTCGGCCGGCGCAGCAGCGCTGGACAAGAGCAGGGAGCAGCCTTCGTATTCGAGCGCAAGATAAGCGAACGGGCCGTCGCGGTAGCGCTCCAGCACGCGCTCGAGAATGCGCCCGGTGTCTCGTTCTTCGTCCGTGGTCATGAGGTTGGCGGTGGCGGCCCGGTCTGCGCCGATTCTAGTGTCCCGAGTCAGAAGTTCGCCGCACAAAAGATGCCGAAATCGACGCCATACTTTGTCGCGAATCCTCGCCAGGTGTCCAACCTGGCTGCGGTTCGCTTCGCGTCCGGCGTCGATTTCGACACTTTTGCCACTCGTGGCGTCGCGAGCATCAAGAACATTGTTGCAACGACCTCTGACTCGGGACACTAGCGGGCGCCGGTGCCATCCATATCCTTTACGACGAGCGCATCGATCACCCTCACCCCGGCGCCGCGCTCGAACACGACGAGCGGATTGATATCGAGCTCGACGATCTCGGCGCCGAGCTCGTACGCGAACCAGGACAGGCGCACGATCGCCTCAACCAGCGCTTCGATATCCGCGGGCGGCGCGCCGCGCACGCCCTCGAGGAGCTTGTAGCCGCGCAGCTCTCGGAGCATGCGCCGAGCCTCATCCGCAGTCACCGGTGCGATCCGATAGGCGATATCGCGCAGCACCTCGACATGGATGCCGCCAAGCCCCGCGGCGATGACCGGCCCGAACACCGGGTCGCGGACCATTCCGAGCATCATCTCGACGCCGGGGGCAGCCATCTCTTGCACCAGTACGCCGCTAATCGCGGCACGCGGCGAGAAGCGCCGCGCCGATTGCAATACCGCGGCGAACGCTCGCTCGACCGCGCCGTCACCCTGCACCCCGAGCCGGATCGCACCGGCTTCGGTCTTGTGCGCGATGTCCGGCGAGTCGATCTTGATCGCCACAGCGCCGCCGAGCGCGCGTGCATGCGCAACCGCCTCGTCGGCATCGCGTGCGAGCAGTTCGCGCGTGACGGGCAAGCCATAGGCGCCGAGCGCGGCCTTCGCTTCCCGCTCGCTGAGCCGCTCGCCCGCTTGCGCCAGCACCGCGCGCGCGGCGCCGGCATCGGCAGCGGCGGGGCGCAGCGGCTGGCGCAACCCTGCCTTGTACTCACGCACCAGCGCGCCGAAGTCGGCTGCGGCCCGCACGGCCCGCAGGCAGGGGAGCGCGTTGCGATAGACCGGCGTGCCGGCCTCGATCAGATCCTTCGGGCCGAAAACGCGATCGTCGGTGCAGCCGCCGACCCAGAGCATCGCGGCAGGCTTCGCGCATGCGCGCACGAGATCGGCGCCGCGTTCGATGTCGGTGCGCTTGACGAAGGCGAAAATCGGTGTCAGTACGTCGATCGCCGGATCGTCCGCGATCGTCGCGAGCGCACGGCGGAAATTCTCCGGCTCGCCGGTGGCAAGCGATGTCATGTCGGTCGGATTCGAAACCGTGCCGTAGCCCGGCATGAGCGCGGCGAGCTTCGCCTGCGTGTCCGGCCCGTACTGCGGCCATTCGATGCCGAGCGATTCGCCGATATCGGCGAGCTGCACGATGTTGCCGCCGGTCGCAGCGGCCGAGGCGGCGCGCCGGCCTTTGGGCCAGCGCCGCGTGCGCAGCAGGATCGCCATCTCGTAGAGCTCGTTCGTCTCGGCCACACGGATCAGGCCGAACTGCCGAAATGCAGCATCGAAAATGTCGTCCGCGCCGGCGATCATGCCCGTGTGCGAGGCGGCCGCGCGGCTACCTGCGGCGGTGCGGCCGAACTTCAGCACCACGATCGGCTTTTCGCGCTCGGCCGCTTCGCGCGCAAGATCGAGCAGCCTGGCGCCATCCTTCACACCTTCGATCGCCATCAGCACCACGTCGGTTGCCGGCGAGCGCAGCATGAAGCGCGCGAAGTCGATCGAGTCGAGATCGGCCTCATTGCCGATGCTCGCCTCGTAGCTGATTCCGAGCCCGATCTCCTGCGCGCGCCACATCACGTTGATCTGGCCGAGCCCGCCGCTGTGACTGACCACACCGATGTTGCCGGGCGCTCGGCGCGGCCCGCCGATTGCACCGGTGGAGGCCATCGCGAAGGCATCGACGAAGTTGATCACGCCGTTGCAGTTGGGTCCCATGATGCGCATGCCGGTGCGCCGTGCAAAGGCGCTAAGCCGCGCCTGGCGCTCGCGGCCTTCGGCAGTGCCCGTCTCGGCGAAGCCGCCGCTATAGACGGTTGCGAACGGCACGCCGCGCGCAGCGCATTCTTCCAGGACATCGAACGCGCGTTCGGTCGCGACGACGATGCCGACGTGGTCGGGTGTCTGCGGCAGAGCCGAGACGCTGGCGTAGCACTCGCGGCCGAGTAGTGACCGCGCGCGCGGGTTGACCGGGTAGATCGGGCCGCGAAAGCCGAAGTTGACGAGCTGCCGGAATACCCGGGTGCCGAAGCGCTCGCCCTGGTCGCTTGCGCCGACCAGCGCAACCGAGCGCGGCGCAAATAGCGGCGCAAGATCGGTGTATTCGCGTGCGGCGGCCAAGTCGCTCATGCCCGTGCCGGTCGTAGAAAGTGCGTATGTTAACGTGGGCCGCACGCGCCGGCGCCGAGGAGACGGCGACACGCGCGCTCGCACGTCCGGCAGCACGGCGCGCATCCCCGCCCTGGGCCGGAGCGGCATGCTATCCTGCACCGAACGAAGCGCGGGGAGAGCGGGCGATGGCGCAGGCGAAGGGAATCCGGGAAGTCGGTTACGTCGACGTGCGCAGTCACGTTCATGGTGGCCTCGGCCAGGTGTCGTGGACCGATTGCGCCGGCGGCGGTCAGGTGGTCGTGCAGCGTAACGTCGCCTACATCGGCAACATGCGCAACCCGCATGGCACGCTGGTCATCGATGTCGAAGATCCGAAGAATCCGAAAGTCCTGGCCGAGCTCGCGATGCCGCCGGGGACGCATTCGCACAAGGTGCGGGTGCATGGCGACATCATGGTCACGAATCGCGAAGTGCTCGGCCAGCATGTGCGTCACGGCGAAGCGCCGCCCGCAGGCTACTATGGCGGCCTGGGCATCTACGATGTCGCCGATCCCGCCAAGCCGCGGCTCATCACCAATTGGAACGTGACCGCCAGCGCGGATACCGACTCCGCGACCGGCGTACACCGCTTCGATTTCGACGGCCGTTACGCTTACATCTCGCCAACCATGGCGGGCTATGTGGGCAACATCGTGCTGATCCTGGATCTGAAGGATCCCGCGAAGCCCGAGGAGGTCGGGCGCTGGTGGATGCCCGGGCAATGGGTAGCGGGCGGCGAGACGCCGAGCTGGAAGGGCGATGCGCACAGGTGCCACCACCCCTTGCGCCTTGGTAACCGGCTCTACACGAGCTATTGGCAAGGCGGACTTGTCATCCTCGACATCGACGATATGAGCAGACCCAAGTTCGTCTCCGGGCTCGACTGGAGCCCGCCCTTCCCGTGGCCGACGCACACGGCGCTGCCAATTCCTTTCAAGATCCAGAACCGCGATTTCATGGTCGTCTCGGACGAGGACGTGTTCCGCCAGGTCGACTATCCGCCGTATCCGGCCGCGTTCCTGTGGTTGGTCGACATTACCGATGAGAAGCATCCGCAGCCGATCTCGACCTTCCAGGTCGAGGGTATGCCGCCCGAGCCGCAGCCGCGCATGACCGGTTGCCACCAGCCCTGCGAGATCGTCACCGGGACCGAGATTCCGGTGGCATGGTTCGCCCATGGGCTGCGCATCATCGACATCTCGCAGCCGCACGCATTGCGCGAAGTGGCTCACTACATGCCGGACGTGCCGCCGGGTTCGGAGCGCGTCCAGAGCAACGACGTGACCGTGGACGATCGGGGGCTCATCTATCTGCTCGATCGCGTGCGCGGGCTGCATATTCTCGAGCGCAACTGAGCGCGCCAGCGCGCGCGCAGGCGCTGCCGCGAGCCTCGGCGCGGCGGCTCGCTGCGGTCTTGCGCGGCGCGTCCGCGAGGCTACAATCGGTTCGGCCCGCCCGTTTTCAACATTAGCCACGGAGTCAATACCATGTCCGAAACCACGCTCGCCTTCGATCATGCTCACCTGGTCGCGAAGGATCCGCAGGGCACTGCGCAGTGGTACGTGGACAAGCTCGGCGGCGCGATCTGGAAGAGCGGTGAGGTGCGCGGTGCGCCGCAGATTTATGTCGCCGTTGCCGGTGCGCTGGTGATCGTGCGCGGCGAGCGACCCGGCGAATCGATCCAGGCCAAGCCCGGGCTCGCGTGGGGCGTGGACCATTTCGGTTTGCGCGTGACGGGCGACTTCGATGCCTTCTGCGAGGGACTGCGCCGCAAGGGTGTGGCGTTCGAGCTCGAACCGACCGACTTCAACGCGAGCACGCGCATCGCGTTCATCACCGCGCCCGATGGCGTCAGCATCGAGCTTCTGAGCCGCAAGGAAGCGCCGTAGGCGCGGGATCATGGCTACGCTTGAATCGGTGATGGGCGGTGTGCATGTATCGGACGCAAATCCTGCTTTCGCCCCGCTTCCGGGCGGCCCGGCGGAAAAGTCGCGTCGCGGACGGGTGAACGGCCGCGGCTGGATCGCCGTCGTCGCATCGACTCTCGCCACAGCCGGTGCGGCCGCCGCCGAGCCGGTCCCGGGTTATCCGTCGCGGCCGATCCGGCTGGTGGTGCCGTTCACGCCAGGCGTGCTGGACGCGCTTGGCCGCAGCATCGGCCAGAAGATCACCGATAAGTACGGGCAGCAGATCGTGACCGACAACCGGCCTGGGGCAGGCACCATCGTCGGCAGCGAGATCGTCGCCCGCGCGCGCCCGGACGGGTACACGTTCCTGATGATCACGACCACGTTCGCGATCAATCCCGGGCTGCGTTCGAAGCTGCCATACGATCCGGAGCGCGATTTCACGCCGGTGACGCAGATCGACGCGGTCTACAACATCCTGGTGACCGGCGCAAGCTCGCCCCTCGCCTCGATCGCCGACCTCATCGCGACCGCGAAGGCGAAGCCCGGGAGCCTCACGTACGCCTCCGCCGGAACGGGTACGGCGCCGCACATCGCAACCGAGCTGCTCAAACTGACGGCGGCCGTGGATATGACGCACGTGCCGTACAAAGGCATCCCCGAGGCCGCGACCGACGTCATCAGCAATCGCGTCTCGATGCTCATGACGACCACGGCCTCGGCCGCGCCTTTCCTGAAAGCCGGACGCCTGAAGGCGCTCGGCGTCTCGAGCGCGAAGCGTCTGCCGACCTTGCCCGACGTACCTGCGATCGCCGAGACGCTGCCCGGGTTTCAGGCCGATGCCTTTCGCGGGCTCGTAGCCCCGGGAGGCACACCGCAACCGATCGTGCGGCTGATCGCCGCTGAAGTCGCGCAGGCGATCCGCCAGCCCGACATCCGCGCGCGCCTGCTCGCCGATGGCACCGAGCCGATCGGCAGCACGCCGGAGGTGTTTGCGGCTTTCCTCAAAGCCGAGACGCAGAAGTGGGCGAAGGTCATCAAGAGCGCCGGCATACGGCCGGATTGAGGGTCTGCGCGGCGGCCCTGCCTGTAGCACTCGCGACGTGGTTGCGACACGCGTTGCACGTATCTCGGGAAGACGAACAAGGTGGCATTTGAAGAGCAATTGAACGAGCTGGCGGCGCGCACGCACAAAGCGCTCGCCATGGGCGGAGCCAAGAAGCTCGCCGAGCGCAAGGCCCAGGGTCTGTTGAACGCGCGCGAGCGCGTCGATCGGTTGTTCGATCCGGGCAGTTTCATCGAATCCGGGCGCTATGCCGTGTCCAACCGCCCCGAAGATCGTGACAGCACGCCAGCGGACGGCAAAGTCGCGGGCTTCGGCCGGATCGAGGGGCGCGAAGCCGCGGTGGTCGCGAACGACTTCACGGTCAAAGGCGCCTCCAGCGCGGCGATGAACATCAAGAAGCTGAAGCACATGAAAGGTGTTGCGCGCAGGCGCGGCATTCCGATCGTGTTCCTCGGCGAATCGACCGGCGCGCGCATGCCGGACGTGATGGGCGCGGAGTCGATCGGATCGAAAGACGATCCGGTGGAGTATCAGCGCATGCGCGAGTCGCCCTGGGCCGCGGCGGTGCTCGGATATTGCTACGGATCATCGGCGTGGTACGCCTCGATGTCGGACTATTGCGTGATGCGCAAGGGCAGCGTGATGGCGGTATCGAGCCCGCGGCTGATCTCGATGGCGCTCGGGCACGCGGTCGACGGCGAGGAACTCGGCGGCTGGCGCGTGCATTCGGAGGTGAGCGGGCTGATCGATCAGGTCGTCGATACCGACGAGCAGGCGATCGACTCGATCAAACGGTTTCTCTCGTACCTGCCGTCGCATCACGCCGAGCCGCCGCCCGAGCATCCGGCGCCGGCGGGCTCCGGCGCGGACATGGACCGGATCCTCACGCTGATCCCGGAATCGACGAGCCAGGTCTACGATGTGCGCAAGGTGATCCGCTGCATCGTCGATCTCGATTCGACGTTTGAGCTGAAGTCGCGCTACGGGCGGGCGATCGTGACGGCGCTCGCAAGGCTCGCCGGGAGGTCGGTCGGAATCATCGCGAACAATCCGATCTATCGCGGCGGCGCGATCGGCGCCGACGAGTGTCAGAAGGTGCAGAGCTTCCTCGTGCTGTGCGATTCGTTCAACATCCCGATCGTGATGCTGGTCGACCAGCCCGGGTTTCTGATCGGCATCGAAGGCGAGCAGAAGGGGGTCACCGGCAAGGTGATGAACTGGTTGAATGCCATGACGCTCGTAACGATGCCCAAGATCTCGGTCGTCATGCGCAAGTCATACGGTCTCGCGGTATCGAACATGGGCGGCGGCGGAAATGCCGACGAGGTGGCCTGCTGGGCCACCGCCGAAATCAGCTTCATGCGACCGGAGTTCGGTGCGCGCGTCGTGTTCGGTGTGGACCCGGAGAAGGATCGTGTCAAATACGACGAGGCGGTCGGCGCAATGTCCAAAGGCACCTCGGCGTTCGACAGCGCCGCCGTATACACCGCACACGACGTAATCGATCCGCGCGACACCCGCGCGTGGCTCATCCGTATGCTGGAAGTACACCGCATGCGCCTGAGCAAGGGCGTCGGGCAGCACCTGATGCGCACCTGGCCGACGAGCTATTGAGCGACAAAGTATCGGTGCGGCGGGCCCTGGACGGGGCTGCGAGAGCGCACGGCGATCGCGCGGGCAGCCGCGGTTCACGGCCGGCAGCGCACCTACGCACCCGGTAGAGGCGCGCTTGCCCGGCAGTCGTGTTGGCATCCGCGGGTGATTGGCATAACATGCTCTGGCGCAAAATCGTCGGAGGAGGAACTGCGCCATGAGTCGCATGTTGCTGAAGCTCGCCGTCGCCGGTCTCATTGCGGTGTCACCCGCAGCCATGTCGGCGCAGAAGGTGCTCAAGTTCATCCCGCAGGCCGACCTGCGTATTCTCGACCCGATCGCTACCACCGCGTACATCACGCGCAACCACGGTTACATGGTGTACGACACGCTGTTCGCGATCGACGCCAAGTTCGAGGTCAAGCCGCAGATGGTGGACAAGTGGGAGGTGTCCAAGGACGGCCTCACCTACACCTTCACGCTGCGCGACGGCCTCAAGTTCCACGATGGCCAGCCGGTGAAGTCGGCCGACTGTATCGCCTCGATCGAGCGCTGGGGCAAACGCGATGCGCTCGGGCAGAAGCTCGCCGCGGCGACCGAGAGCTGGAGTGCGGTCGACGACAAGACCTTCCGCCTGAAGCTGAAGAAGCCATTTCCGCTCACACTCGATGCCCTCGCCAAACCGTCGTCGAACGTGCCTTTCATCATGCCCGAGCGCATCGCGAAGACCGACGCGTTCAAGAACATCGACGATCCGACCGGGTCGGGCCCGTTCAAGATGGTGAAAGCCGAATGGGTGCCGGGCAACAAGGTCGTGTACGTGAAGAACACCGACTACGTGCCGAGGAAAGAAGCGCCCTCGTGGGCCTCCGGCGGTAAAGTCGTCAAGGTCGATCGCGTCGAGTGGATCTATATCCCGGATGCCGCGACCGCGGCTGCCGCGATGAACGCAGGCGAGGCCGACATCTGGGAGCAGATGCCGCCGGATCTCATCCCGGTACTGTCGAGGAACAAGGACATCACGGTCAAGAATATCGATCCGCTCGGCTCGATGGGGATGGTCCGCTTCAACTTCCTGCACCCGCCGTTCAACAACGAAAAGATGCGCCAGGCCCTGATGTGGGTCGTGAACCAGCAGGATTACGTGATCGGCATCGCCGGCAACCCGAAGAACGGCCATCCCTGCTACTCGTACTTCACCTGCGGCACGCCACTCGCGAGCGACGTCGGCAACGAGCCCCTGAAGGGCAAGCGCGACGTCGACAAGGCGAAGCGGCTGGTGAAGGAAGCGGGCTACAAGGGCGAGAAAGTCGTGATCATCGATGCGACCGATCAGCCGATCGTGCACTCGCAGTCGCTCCTCACCCTTGAGAATCTGAAGAAGATCGGCGTCAACGCCGAGATCCAGGCGGGCGACTGGGGCACGCTCATCACGCGCCGCGCGGTGAAGGAGCCGCCGGAGAAGGGCGGCTGGAACATCTTCCACACCTGGTTGGTCGGCCCGGACATGGTCAATCCGGCGGTCAACTTTCCGATCCGAGGTAACGGTGCGGGCGCCTGGTTCGGCTGGCCGTCCGATCCTAAGATGGAACAACTGCGCGAGGCGTGGTTCGAGGCGAAGGATGCGGCGGCGGCCAAGAAGGCGGCCGACGCAGTGCAGCGTCAGGCATTCGAGTTCGTGCCGATCATCCCGACGGGGCAGTTCATACTGCCGACCGCTTACCGCTCGAACATCTCGGGGCTGATCATCGCGCCGATCAATCTGCTCTGGAACGTGGAGAAGAAGTAGCCCGGGCCAGTAGCGCCCAGCCGGCGGTCCAGACAGTGTTTTCCTAGGTGTTCTCCTATGTAGTTCGGCGACTCCTCGCGACCGTTGTCGTCATGGCGGTGGTCGCGTTCGTCGTCTTCCTGCTGCTCTATCTCACGCCCGGCGACCCGGCTGCGATCCTTGCCGGAGACGCTGCGACGAGCGAGGATATCCAGCGCATTCGTGACAAGCTCGGGTTGGACGAGCCCTTCCTCGTGCGCTTCGGCGGCTGGTTAGGGCGCCTGCTGCACGGCGATCTTGGCATTTCGATCTTCACCAATCTCCCGGTTGCGCATCTGATCGGCCAGCGCGTCGAGCCCACGCTCTCGCTCACGCTGTGCACGCTCATCGTCTCGGTCCTGATCGCGGTCCCACTCGGGGTCGTGGCGGCGGCCCGCGCCGGCACCTGGGTCGACCGCTGCGTGATGGCTTTTTCGGTGCTCGGCTTCTCGCTACCGGTGTTCGTGCTTGCCTACATCCTGATCCTCGTGTTTTCGATCGGACTTGACTGGCTGCCGGTGCAGGGCTACCGGCCAATCCGCGATGGCGTGTGGGAGTGGGTGCGCCATCTCATATTGCCGAGCACCGCGCTCGGCACGGTCTATATCGCGCTCATCGCGCGCATCACGCGCGCGGCTATGCTCGATGCGCTCGCGCAGGACTACGTTCGCACCGCGCAAGCGAAAGGTCTCGCACCGGGCGAGGTGCTGGTAGGGCAT
>WYBJ01000033.1 GCA_011525945.1 Burkholderiaceae bacterium
TCATGCCTTCTTCACTCACCGCACTCTCACCAATTGATGGACGTTACCAAGATCGCGTCGTCGCATTAAGGGCGTATTTCACCGAGCTCGGCCTTATCCGCCTGCGCGTGCGCGTCGAGATCGCATGGCTGCGTACACTTGCGGACAATCCCCTGTTGCGCGAGATTCCCGCACTACCCGCCGAGCTCCTGTCGGCGCTCGAAGAAATCGTCACGAATTTCTGCGAAGCCGATGGCGCCAGGGTCAAGGAGATCGAGGCTCTGACCAACCACGACGTCAAGGCGGTCGAGTACTTCCTGCGCGAGAAACTTCCCGCCCATCCGGACATTGCAATCCTCACGGGATTCATCCACTTCGCGTGTACCTCGGAGGACATCAACAACGTCTGCCATGCGCTTATGCTGGCCGCATCGCGCGAGCACGTGATGTTGCCGGCGCTCGATGCGGTCATCGCCCGCTTGCGCCTGATGGCGCACGAGCTCGCGGCGGTGGCGATGCTGGCGCGAACCCACGGGCAGCCCGCCACACCCACGACACTCGGTAAGGAACTGGCGAACGTGGTGCACCGGCTCGACCAGGCGCGCGCCGAGCTTACCCGCATCACGCTCAAAGCCAAATTCAACGGGGCGGTGGGCAACTACAACGCGCACCTGGCGGCGTACCCGGAGATCGACTGGGAGGCTATCGCCCAGCGTTTCATCGACTCGCTCGGGCTCGAGTTCAACCCTTACACCATCCAGATCGAGCCCCACGATACGATCGCGCGGCTGTTCGATGCCTATGCGCGCATCAACACGATCCTGCTTGATCTCGATCGCGACGTGTGGGGATACGTGTCGCTCGGCTATTTCCGGCAGAAGCTCAAGGCGGGCGAGGTGGGCTCCTCGACCATGCCGCACAAGGTCAATCCGATCGATTTCGAGAACTCCGAAGGCAACCTCGGCGTTGCCAACGCATTGCTGCGACACATGGCGGATAAGCTTCCCGTCTCGCGCTGGCAGCGCGATCTGACGGACTCGACCGTGCTGCGTAACATGGGTGTAGCCCTCGCCCACACCTTGCTCGCGTGGGATTCGTGCCTGCGCGGCCTGAACAAGCTCGAAGCCGATCGTACGCGCATCGCAGCCGATCTCGACAGCGCCTGGGAAGTGCTGGCCGAACCGATTCAGACCGTGATGCGCCGATACGCCATCCCGGACCCGTACGAACAGCTCAAGGCGCTCACGCGAGGTCAGGCCAACATGAACCGTGAGACCTTGCATGCGTTCATTCGCGGGCTCTCCATCCCCAGCGAAGCCAAGGCGCAGCTCCTCGCCATGACGCCCGCGACGTACATCGGGGCTGCGGTGCATCTCGCGCAGCGGATCTGAAGCGCCGGCTTTCGCCGCATAGCGGCGCGAGTCCGTCCGAGCGCCGCCGTAGTGTCCGGCTCATTGCGCGGCCGCGCGGGCACGCAGCCACGTGACCGCGCCCGGCATCACGCTCACTGCCACGATTCCGAGGATGAACCAGCTCAGGTTCTGCTTGATCAGCGGGATGTTGCCGAAGAAAAAGCCACCGTAGACGAAGAACGCGATCCAGAACACGCTGCCGGCGAAGCTGTAGGCCATGAACTGGGCGCAGCTCATGCGCCCGATACCGGCCACGAACGGCGCGAACGTTCGCACGATCGGCATGAAACGCGCGATCACGATCGTCTTGCCGCCGTGACGCTGGTAGAAGATACGAGTGCGATCGAGGTGCGCCCGATTGAGCAGACGTGCCTCGCGGCTACGGAATATTCGCGGCCCCGTGAAACGGCCGACCCAATAGTTGGTGTTGTCGCCGAGAAACGAAGCGCACACGAGCACGGCGAACAGCGTATGCACGTCCATGTGCCCGGTCGCGGCCAACGTCCCGGCGACGAACAGCAGTGAATCCCCCGGAAGAAACGGTGTAACGACGAGGCCGGTCTCGCAAAAAATGATGGCGAAGAGAATGGCGTAGACGTAAGCGCCGTAGTTCTGGACCACCCAGGTGAGGTGCCTGTCCAGATTGAGCACGATGTCGACGAGCTGCGCGATCAGTTCCACGGCTGCCAGCCCTCGGTCACGACATCGACGGGTGCAAGGGCGAACGGGGTAAACGTGTCGCCTAGACGACCGCGTCCGGTTGCGGCTTCTTCTCCGCCTTGACCAGATCCTCGCGGCGGATACCGAACCACATCACCAGCGGGCTTGCCACCAGTACCGAGGAGTAGATACCGAAGCAGATGCCGATCGTGAGCGCAAGCGCAAAATAGTGCAGCGTCTCGCCACCGAAGATAAGCATGGAAGTGACCATCATCTGCGTGCTGCCGTGGGTGATTATGGTGCGCGACATCGTGCGGGTAATGGCGTTGTCGATGATCTGCGGCACCGAGGCGCGGCGCATCTTGCGAAAATTCTCCCGAATTCGGTCGAAAACCACCACCGACTCGTTCACCGAGTAGCCGAGCACAGCCAGGACCGCGGCCAGCACGGGCAGCGAGAACTCCCACTGAAAGAACGAGAAGAATCCCAGAATGATGACAACGTCGTGCAGGTTGGCGATGATGGCAGCAAGCCCGAACTTCCATTCGAAGCGCATCCAGAGATAGAGCACGATGCCGATCGAGACGAACAGTAGCGCCAGCGCGCCGTTCTCGACCAGTTCCTTGCCGACCTGAGGCCCGACAAAGTCCACCCGTCGCAGTTCGGCCGTCTTGTCGATCTTGTGCAGCGCCTGCATGACCGATTCGGATACTTTCGCACCGGACATGTCCTCGCGCACCGGCAACCGTATCATGACATCGCGCGCGCTGCCGAAGTTCTGCACGGCAACATCAGCAAAGCCCAGTCCCGCTACCGTCTCGCGGATACGTGCAAGCTCCGGAGGTTCATCGTAGTTCACTTCCATCACCGTGCCGCCCGTGAAATCGACGCCGTAATGGAGTCCTTTGGTGGCGAGCGACACGATGGCAAGCAGGAACGTGATCAGCGAAATCACGTTGAACACCAGCGCGTGGCGCATGAACGGGATGTCGCGCTTGATGCGGAAGAATTCCATGCTCGCCTTGCATCGCTCCGTTTGACGAATGCCGGTCAGTCAAGCCCGGCCGTTTCGCGTACGCCGTACTAATGCGCGTGGTGCGCCTCGGCACCCGGCTTCCACACCTGCCCGATCGAGACGCCCTCGAGTCGGCGTCTGCGTCCGTAGTACAGATTCACGATCGAGCGCGATATCACGACGGCACTGAACATCGACGTCAGGATACCGAGGCAATGCACCACCGCGAAGCCGCGCACGGGACCCGAACCGAAGGCGAATAGTGCAACCCCTGCGATGAGGGTCGTGATGTTGGAATCCAGGATGGTTGCCCACGCGCGCTCGTACCCGGCGTGAATTGCCGCCTGCGGGCTATTGCCGTTGCGCAGTTCCTCGCGCACGCGCTCGTTGATGAGCACGTTGGCGTCGATCGCCATACCGAGCGTCAGCGCGATTGCCGCAATCCCGGGCAGCGTCAGCGTCGCCTGCAGCATTGAAAGCAGCGCCACCAGCAGCAGCAGATTACTCGCAAGGGCGACGACCGAGATCACGCCGAACAGCGCGTAATAGGAGATCATGAATATGGCGATCGCCGCGAAGCCGATCCAGGTGGAATGGAATCCCCTGGCGATATTCTCCGCGCCCAGGCTGGGACCGACGGTTCGCTCTTCGATGATCTCCATCGGCGCCGCGAGCGCGCCGGCGCGCAGCAGCAAGGCGATGTCGTTGGCCTCGCGCGTGTTCATCCGCCCCGAGATCTGCACGCGCCCGCCGCCGATTTCGGTGCGGATCACCGGCGCGGTAATGATCTCGCCCTTGCCTTTCTCGAACAGGATGATCGCCATGCGCTTGCCGACGTTCTCCCGGGTGGCCTGCTGGAAGATACGCGCGCCCGTCCCGTCCAGGTTGATATGCACCGCCGGCTCGCCAGTCTGATTATCGAATCCCGGCTGCGCATCGTTAATCCGCTCCCCGGTCAGGACCACCTGCTTGCGCACCAACAGCGGTACGCTTCCCCGTTCACTGCGCTCGTAGAAGAGCTCATCGCCAAATGGCACCTGCCCGCGCACTGCGGCGTCCAGAGCCGCCGGATTGGACGAATTCTCCTCATCCACCATACGCACTTCCAGGGTGGCCGTGCGACCCAGGATGTCCTTTGCCTTGGCGGTATCCTGCACCCCGGGCAGCTGTACCACGACGCGGTCCGCGCCCTGCTGCTGGATTATCGGCTCGGCCACGCCGAGCTCGTTGACCCGGTTACGCAGCGTGGTGATATTCTGCTGTAGTGCGAAATCTGCGGTCTTCTTCAGCGCCTCCGGCTTCAGTGTCACGAACAGCTTGTACTGATCGGATTCGTCAACCGGTCGCAAGACCACATCGCTGCTGATACGCTCGATTTCGGCGGTGGCTTTCTCGCGTGCCGCCTGATCGCGGAAGCGGACCTGGACAATCTGGCCCTCGCGCGAGATACCCGCGTACGGAATGCGCTTCTCGCGCAGCGCGCCGCGTATGTCGCCCGCCACGCTTTCCATCTTGCGCGTGAGCGCCGTCTTCATGTCGACCTGCATGAGAAAGTGCACGCCGCCACGCAGGTCGAGACCCAGGTACATCGGTCGCGCGCCGATCGCGCTCAACCAACCCGGGCTGTTCGGTACCAGGTTGAGCGCAACGATGAAATCGTCACCTAGTTTCGACTGCAGGATGTCCTTCGCCTTGAGCTGCGTCTCGGTCTCGACGAAACGCGCCTTGACGCCGTGCTCGTCGACCGTCATGCCGTCGTGGGGAATCGATGCCGCTGAAAGGATCTGCTCGACGCGCTGCATCAGTGCCGCATCTGCCTTGAGCGTCGCCTTGACGGGCGACACCTGCACGGCAGGCGCCTCACCGAAGAAGTTCGGCAGCGTATAGATGAAGCCGACGACGAGCGCGATCGCGACGATCGCGTACACCCATACCGGATATCGATTCATAGTTCGAACTTAAAACTCGACCGCGAGCGCCTGGCGGTCAGCAGCGAGGCTCAGCAATTCGGCGCGTACACGTTGGGCGCGGCGCTCACAGGGCCTTGAGCGTACCCTTGGGCAGCACGAGTTGCACCGAGGGACGCTGGACGGTGATCTCGACGTTGTCAGCGACCTGCAGAGCAACATAATTGTCGCCGATCTTGGACACCCGCCCGACCATGCCCCCGGACGTAACCACCTCGTCGCCCTTCTGCAGGGCTTCGATCATGGCCTTGTGCTCCTTGGCGCGCTTCATCTGCGGCCGAATCATCAGGAAATAGAGCACGACAAACATGAGGACGATCGGCAGCAGGCCCAGCATATCGCCGCCGACGCCGCCTGTGCCCTGCGCCCAAGCCTGACCGATCCACATCGCGTTCCCCTCGCCGTCGCGGCGCGCCCGCGCACCCGAGCTTGCCAAATCGTGCGGATTCTAGCATGGGTCCATCGCGCGAGCCTCCTGTGGCAACGCGATTTCTTCCAGCCGCCCGGCTTCGATCGCCGCCCGGATCGAAGCCATGTGCGTATGGTAGTAGTGCAGGTTGTGTAGCGTATTGAGCTGAGCGCCGAGCATCTCGTTCACGCGCTGCAGGTGATGCAGGTAGCCGCGCGTGAAGTTTGCACAGGTGTAGCAGCCGCAACGGCGGTCGAGCGGGCGCAGATCATCGCGATAACGCGCATTGCGCAGCTTGAGGACGCCTTCGCTGGTATAGAGCCAGCCGTTGCGCGCATTGCGCGTCGGCAGGACGCAATCGAACAGGTCGACGCCGCTACGAACCGCCTCGAGTATGTCCTGCGGCGTACCGACACCCATCAGGTAGCGCGGCTTGTCGGACGGCAGGCGCGGCACGGTATAGGCGAGTATGCGTCTCATGTCCGCCCTGGGTTCGCCCACCGAGAGCCCACCGATGGCGTAGCCGTCGAAGCCGAGCCCGAGCAATCCTCGCAGCGACTCCTCACGCAGGTGCTCGAACATGCCGCCCTGCACAATGCCGAACAGGGCATTCGGATTGCCCTCGTGCGCACGCCGGCAACGCTCGGCCCAGCGCAGCGACAGATGCATGGACGCCGCCGCGCCGGCCGCGTCGACCGGGTACGGCGTGCACTCGTCGAACACCATCACGATGTCCGAATCGAGCACACGCTGGATCTCCATCGATCTTTCCGGGGTGAGAAGCATGCGGTCGCCGTTCACGGGCGATTGGAATCGCACGCCCTCCTCCGAGATCGTGCGTAACGCGCCGAGGCTGAAGACCTGGTAGCCGCCCGAGTCGGTGAGGATAGGACCCGACCAGGCCATGAAGCGATGCAGGCCGCCGTGGTGCTCGATCACTTCCAGACCGGGGCGCAACCAAAGGTGGAATGTGTTGCCCAGCACGATCTGCGCGCCCAGTGCCCGCAGGCTCGCCGGGCTCATACCTTTGACGGCACCGTAGGTGCCTATCGGCATGAAACAAGGTGTCTGCACCACCCCGTGCGGCAATTCCAATTGGCCGGTTCGAGCCGCACCGTCGGTCGCCGTGACAGAGAAATTCATCATGATCCGCCGGCGTAGGCGCGCGCGCCCGTTACGGCGCAGTCACCTGCAAACGCACCAGCGCAGCGCGCAGCGCAGCGGGCATCGCAACCGGCTTTTGCGTACCACGATTACAGCACACGTGCACGAAGTGCCCGCGCGCCGCAGCGAGTGGATCGTCGTTGCGAAAGACCCCGATTTCGTAGCGCACGCTGCTCGTTCCTAAGTGCACCACCCGCAGCCCGCAATGCACGCGATCCGGGAACCGGATCGGAGCGAAGAAGGCGCAGCCCGTGTCGACCACCAGCGATACGGTGGCGCTCGAGTCCAAATCCAGTACGCCGGCTTCGAGCATGTACTGGTTCACCGCGGTATCGAAGAACGAGTAGTACACGACGTTGTTCACGTGCCGATAGGCGTCGTTGTCCGCCCAGCGCGTGGTCAGATGGACGAAATGTGCATAGCGGCCGCGCGGGTCGGGCCGGATGCGCGTTGTATTCTCAGGCGTCATACGATCCCCGCAGCGGGCGGGTCCTGGCGCTCGATCAACATCGCGTCCCCGTAGCTGAAAAAACGGTAGCGCTCCGACACGGCGTGCCGATATGCGCGGCGAATGTGCTCGGCGCCGCCGAACGCGGACACCAGCATGAGCAGCGTCGACCGAGGCAGGTGAAAGTTGGTCAGAAGCCGCTCCACCACGAGAAAGCGGTAACCGGGAAGGATGAACAAGTTAGTCTCGCCGAGCCCTGCGCGCAGCGTCCCCCCGGCCGCAGCCGATTCGAGCGCCCGCAGCGTCGTCGTGCCCACGGCCAGCACGCGTCCATTGCGCGCCTGCGCGCGCTTGATCGCCGCCACTGTCTCCTCGGGAACACTGAACCATTCACTGTGCATCACGTGGTTATGAATGTCGCGCACGCGCACCGGCTGGAACGTTCCCGCTCCGACGTGCAGCGTGATATACGCCGTCGCGATACCGCGCCGGCACAACTCGGCGAGCATCGGCTCATCGAAGTGTAGGCCGGCGGTGGGTGCTGCCACAGCACCGGGATGGCGCGAGTACACGGTCTGGTAGCGGCTCGCATCATCCGCGTCCGGAGCATGCTCGATGTAGGGAGGCAAGGGCACGCCACCGTGGTGCTCCAAGTAGCTCGGCAGATCGGATCCGGGCTCGAACTGCAGGCGATAGAACTCTCCCTCCCGGGTCAACACTCGTGCACTCACTCCACCTAGAAGATGGATCGAACCGCCCCTGCGCAGAGGCTTACTCGCACGCACTTGCACCAGGGCATTGCGGGCGTCGAGCAAGCGCTCGATCAGGATCTCGACCTGTCCGCCGGTGGCCTTGACGCCGCGCAGCCGTGCATTGATCACCCGTGTGTCGTTGAACACGACCACGTCGTTCGCCCCGATCGACTGCGGCAGGTCGCGAAAGCGCCGATCGGCAAAGTTGCCGCTGCGGCCGTCAAGATACAGCAGGCGGCTCGCCGAGCGCTCCCTGGCGGGACGCTGGGCGACCAGATCCCCAGGCAATTCGTAGTCGAAATCATCGAGCCGCACGACCGTGGGATTATACGGCGACATCGATGAATGGCGCGCATCAACCATCGCCGCGACGACTTCGGCGGACGTCTCGCAGACGTGCGTACAAGGCTCGGCGAGGCGTTGTCAGGGCTGCTTTGAACTAAAGCGAATCGCGCAACGAGTCCAAGGCGATGGTGCCGGGAGGGGGAATCGAACCCCCACGATGTTGCCATCGCCAGATTTTGAGTCTGGTGCGTCTACCAGTTCCGCCATCCCGGCAAGCGCTGGCGATTATGCGGTATCGCTCTCGTCCTGGGCAACCGCGCAGGGCGACCGCAGCCGGGCGCGCGACCCGCATCGAGATCTCATCGCTTGCTCCCCGCCATTCACCCCTGCTCCGCAGGATCGCCGGGACGATCGCGCGGCGAAATGCGATAATCGCCGCGCGGACTTACACGCGGCAGGACGGCTCGACCGCTCCCTTCCAGACAACCCGGCAGCCCGCTCGAGTGTCATCGGCGGGCTGCTTCTATCCTAACGGAGAATCTCAGGCCATGAGCAAACCTCTCGACTTGCTGAAAATCGCCCAGGAAGAGCAAAGCGGCGACCTGTTCAAGTACCTGGACAGCATCTATAAGCGGTCTGCCGTTCAGCCGCGCGGCATCTCGGATGCTGTGATCTGGGAAGGCGGCAATGCGAGCGGCGGCGTGAAGCCCGTCGCGCACGCGTTCACGGACATGTTCGCGCTCAACGGCACCATCATGGCCCTCGACGTACTCGGCCTGCCCTTCCTCGGCGTACCGATGATGGCGCAGTACCGGCACGATACCAAGCTCAAGTCGCTGCAATGGTTCGGCAAGCTCGACGCCACCTGCATCAAGTGGTCGACCGCAGGCGACGCCCTGGTGAACGATAACGGCAAGCAGGTGGTGGTGATGGGTAAGTCGGCCAACGCGCCGCTGCGCACCGCCGCCGGCGTGTACTGCAACGTTCGGCCCTACGGCAGCATCACCAACGTGCGCTTCATGCCGGGCCTGCCGTACTCGCAGGACAGCAAGAACTTCCGCGTCGACCGCGACAGCGGCAACATCCATTCGGAGATGAACACGCCCGGCGTGCGCATGGCCTACGCGGTGCGCTTGTTCCTCAGGTTGGTACACGAGAACAAGCAGGTGGGGCGTGTGGCCACCAAGCCCACTCAAGCGCAGGAAGACGCGGTGAACGCCGGCATCGTGCGCTGGTTGCTCGCGGGAACCAAATTCGAGCTCAAGCGCCGCTACGCTGTAGACGCCTACGCCGAGCACAAGGCGAACGTCGATGCCATCGTCGCGCTGTTACCGAAGGACTTCAAGGCCGGCATGGAGAACTGGGGCGGCGAGATCCACGAGCACATCTCGGATACGAACTTCGGTATCCTGCTCCACGACATGTATCAGCAGCGCAAGGTGGTGGTGTATTCGACTGACCTCGACGGCGACCGGCTGACCGACCTCATGGCCGATGCGCCAGACGTCCTACGCGGCTGGGGCCAGAAAATACTCGACCACGTCAAGGCCGGTACGGACATCAACAAGGTCTGGAAGGACATGGGCTTCACGATGACCAACGGCAAAGACATGACGAGCGTCATGTACCGCGTACAGGGAGAGCCGATTTTCGAACAGACGCTGGGCTCGGCGGACGCGATGCTGCTACGGTTGCTTGCCGGCGACGAAACCGTGGGCGGGGAGAAACAACCGTACGACCCGCGCATCCATTTCGTCCTCATCAACGAGGCGTACAAGGCGGCGAATCCGGACAACGAGGCGTTGCACCGCTGGCTCGATGCCCAACTCGAAACCTTCGACAGGATCTATGGCGGCAAGCGCCCGCGCTATCTCGAGGGCTACGCGAAGCTTAAGGAAGCCGTCAAGCCGTGGGGAACGAAATAGGCGCGAGCGGAGCGAAGCGCGTGGCACACCATGACAATCTCATACGCAGCGAATTCACTCGCCAGGCAGACGCCTTTGCGGCAGCCGCCGTGTTCAACGACCGAACCATTCTGGGGAGAATTCGCGAAGCCGCGCAGACGACCGCGAACGCACGCATTCTAGACGTGGCGTGCGGGCCCGGCATCGTGGTCGAAGCGCTGGCGCCGGGCGCGGCGGAAGTGGTCGGCTGCGATATCACCGAGCGAATGCTCGACAAGGCACGGCAGCGCGCCCAGGCGGCCGGCCTTGCGCATGTTCGCTTCATGCCTGCCCGGGCGGAAGCCTTGCCGTTCGCCTGCGCCACCTTCGATGCCGTCGTCTCGCGCTCGGCCGTACACCACTTTCCAGATCCGTCCGCCGCACTGCGCGAGATGGCGCGCGTGGTACGTAGCGGCGGACGCGTGGTGACCGTCGACGTGATGGCGGCGGAGACAGCCGAAGACGCAGCCTTGCACAACGCGCTCGAGAACCTGCGTGACCCCTCGCACGTGCGCATGCTGGCTCGAAGCGAGCTGCATCGCGTGTTGGCCGAGGCAGGGCTGGAGGTTGCAGGCTGTACGACCTGGACCAACCACCGTGAGTTCGGCGATTGGATGAAGATCATCAACGCCCCGGAGCGCATCAAGCCGCTCGAAATCGTAATGCGGGCGCTCGCCCGCGGCGGCATGAGCGCCGGCATCGGACTGCGGCTCGAAAATGACCGCTTGCTGTTCGAGCATACGACGGGTTTAACCATCGCCGTAAAGCGCTAGGCATCCCGATCGTGCGCCCGAGCGTTTGTCTCGCTCGCCCTAAGTCCGGCCGGTGACCCGCAGGTCGGGGTACGCCTGAAGTGCGCGCGGTACGCCGCGCGTGTTGACTGCGACTATCGCTTCCATAATACTCGAACCATGGAAAGCTTGGCCGCTGTCGAACGCCTCTGCGCGCTGGCTCACGAGACCCGACTCTCGATCTTTCGCCTGCTCGTGCAGGTGGGACCACAGGGCGTGAACGCCGGCGCGATTGCGCAGCAGTTGAACATCGCCCTGCCGACGCTTTCGTTCCATCTATCGCATCTGAGCCGCGTCGGACTGATCAAGGGCCGGCAGGAGAGTCGCTTCATCTTCTACGCCGCCGACTATGCAGCCATGAACGAGCTGCTCGCGTATCTGACCGACAACTGCTGCCAGGGTAATCAGATTGTCCACGTTCAAAGGAGATCGCGATGAGCGCCCCGACCATCAAGGACGCGGTAAGGGAAAGATACGCGAAAGCAGCAACACACGCGCGCACGGGTGCGGCTTCCTGCTGCGGCACGGACCGATCGGCCAGCGCCTGCCGCGGACCGATCACTTCCAATCTCTACGGCGAGACCGAGGCCGGCGAAGTGCCCGAGCTTGCGCTGCGCGCCTCGCTCGGCTGCGGCAACCCCACGGCGCTCGCGCAGCTCGGGCCCGGCGAAATTGTGCTCGATCTCGGCTCCGGCGGCGGTATCGACGTACTGCTGTCGGCGCGCCGTGTAGGCCCCGCCGGAAAGGCCTATGGCGTCGACATGACCGACGAGATGCTCGCGGTCGCGCGCGACAACCAAGCGCGCGCTGGCGTCGACAACGCCGAGTTCCTCCGCGGCGAGATCGAGCACCTGCCGTTACCCGACGCTTCGGTCGACGTGGTGATCTCCAACTGCGTCATCAATCTTTCCGCCGACAAGGACCAAGTGCTGCGCGAAGCGTTCCGCGTGTTGAAGCCGGGCGGTCGGTTCGCAGTGTCCGATGTCGTCGTGCGCGGTGAAGTGCCGGCGCAAGTGCGCAAGAGCATCGAACTGTGGATCGGCTGCATCGCAGGAGCGCTACGCGAGGACGAATACGCCGCCAAGCTCGCACGCGCCGGATTCGAGCAGGTCGGCATCGAACCGACGCGGGTTTACGAGATCGAGGATGCCCGCAAGTTCTTGAGCGCAAAGGGTGTGGACGTGGACGCGATCGCGCCCCAAGTCGCCGGCAAGTTCATGAGCGCTTTCGTGCGCGCGGTGAAACCGCAGGCGCAGCGCTGCTGCGCGCCACAATGCTGCGAGTGACGATCCGCGGCGGCCATTCAGCGCCGGGGATTGCGTGACGCGCATCCGCCGCCCGATGCGGGACACAGTCTACGTTGCCGATGTGTGCGGGCAGCGACACGCGGCGCACGCACATTGAGCTCGACCGACTCTTGTGCGCTTTGCGTATGGGCCGAGTGAACCCAAGCCCGCGCCGCCTGGTAACGATTATGTGCCTCGCACAGGTGCTGGTGCAGATCGGCGCCTACGCCTGGCCGACGCTTCTGACGACATTCATGACGGCATGGCAGCTCGACAACAGCGACGCGGGCTGGATCACCGGCATCTTCTATGCTGCTTACACGCTTTCGGTCCCCTTCCTGGTGAGCCTGACCGATCGGATCGATCCGAAGCGGGTGTATCTGTTCGGCGCGGCGACCACGGCGGTTGCGCACCTGGCGTTCGCCTTCCTGGTCGATGGCTTCTGGAGCGCGCTTGCCGCGCGCGCGGCTGCCGGCATCGGCTGGGCAGGAAGCTACATGACGGGACTGAAACTCCTGTCCGACCGGGTCGAAGGCCCGCTCATGACGCGCGCCGTGGCGGGACACGCCGCCGGGGTCGGCGTTGCCGGTGCGCTCTCGTTCGTGTTCGCCGACTCGCTCGCTTCCGCGTTCGGCTGGCCGATGGCATTTGCCGCCTCCGGGGCCTGCGCGGCCATGGCGTTCGGCATGATCCTGGTCCTGGCGCCTTCGCACCCACCACGGGCCGACGCCAAAGCGCCTGCACCGCTGCTCAATTTCCGCCCCGTACTGCGTAACCGTGCAGCCATGGCGTATGCCGTCGGTTACTGCGTGCACACGTGGGAGATGAATGCACTGCGCGGCTGGGCAGTCGCCTTCCTCGCCTTCGTCGCGGCGGGCAGCGTTCATCCCGCCTGGTTGACTCCGGCCATAGTCACCACCGTGATGGCGCTGCTCGGAACCGCGGCGAGTGTGCTCGGCAACGAAGCATCTATTCGTTGGGGTCGCGTTCGTCTGGTGCGTATCGCCATGACCCTGTCGATCGTCTGCGCGATCAGTGTCGGCTTCGTCGGTTCGATCAGCTATCCGGCCGCGGTCGCGCTCGTGATCCTCTACGGCATCGTGATATGGCTGGATTCGTCCTCGCTCACGGCAGGAACAACGACGAGCGCGGACCCATCCCGGCGTGGCGCCACTCTCGCCATCCATTCGATGCTAGGCTATGCGGGCGGATTCGTCGGGCCGCTCGCATTCGGCTGGACGCTCGATCTTGCGGGCGGCATGTCGCCAACGGCATGGGGGCTCGCCTTTGCAGGCGTCGGCATCGTCGTGCTGGTGGGACAGCTTGCAGCAGAGCTGCTGCGCCGGCGCGCGGATCGGGACGCCTGATCGATCGATCGCAAGACGGCAATGCCCGTCAGTGCAAGCGGCCTGCGTCCGGGAGCTGACACGCCGGCCGGGGCAACCTCGCAACATGGCCAATCAGCCCAGCAAGGCGATAATATCTGCGCTTGCACGCAGGACGCTATCGCATGGACGGCAACCAATCACGTACTCTCTCGCGCCAGCAGGCGTTCAACACCTCGCCTGTCGCGAAAAAGCTCACCCGGCTTGCGACCAGGGCCTCAGCCGATTACGGCATGATCGGCTCCGGCGATCGGGTCATGGTGTGCCTTTCGGGCGGCAAGGACAGCTACACGCTGCTTGACGTGCTGCTGACTTTGCGGGAGCACGCGCCGTTCGAGTTCGAGCTCATCGCAGTCAATCTGGATCAGAAACAGCCGGGCTTTCCGGCCGATGTCCTGCCCGGTTATCTGCAGGCGCTCGCGGTGCCCTATCGTATCGAAGTACAGGACACCTATCGCGTAGTCAAACGCCTGGTGCCCGAGGGCAAGACGATGTGCTCGTTGTGCTCGCGGCTGCGCCGCGGCGTGCTCTATCGGGTCGCACGCGAGCTTGGCGCCACCCGCATCGCGCTGGGCCATCATCGCGACGACATCCTGACCACGCTGTTGCTGAACATGTTCTTCTGCTCCAAGATGAAGGCCATGCCGCCCAAGCTGGTGAGCGACGACGGCTCGAACGTGGTGATTCGCCCGCTGTACTACTGCCGCGAGAAAGACATCGCAGCCTACGCGCGCGTACGCGCCTTTCCGATCATCCCTTGCTCGCTGTGCGGATCGCAGGAGAACATGCAACGCAAGATCGTGAAGGACATGCTGCAAACGTGGGAGCGCCAGCACCCCGGCCGGCTGGACAATATGCTGCGCGCATTGCAGAACGTCGCGCCGACGCATCTCGCCGATGCCGGACTGTTCGACTTCGCCGGCCTCGCGACGCGAACGGCAGCGTTCCCCGGGGGCGACACGGCGTTCGACCCACAACCGCTGCCGGCGGCTCGTCCGGCGCGCGAACCGGTGCCGTGCGAAGGCGTCGAAGAAACACTGGCTGACGGCTGAAGCACACGTCGGCAGCGCACGGCTTGCGAGGTTGGCGGCGCCCCGGATGCGGACGTGGTGCTGCAATCCGGGCTGGTGAGAGCCGCCTGCACGATGACAAGCGGAGGACCATGGCATGGTCGTGCTCGTTCTCGGTCTGATCGTTTTCCTCGGCTCACATTCCGTGCGCATCTTCGCAGAGCCGTGGCGCGCGCGCCGCATCGGCCGCCTCGGGGAAAAGCGCTGGAAGATGCTCTACTCGCTCGTCTCGATCGTGGGCCTGGTACTAGTCGTCTGGGGTTACGGTCTGGCGCGCGCCGATCCGCTCGTGCTGTGGCACCCGCCGCTGTGGGCGCGGCACTTGGCGGTCTTGCTGACAGTGCCGGTTTTCATCCTGTTCGCGGCAGCCCACATCGGCGGCACGCACATCAAGGCAAGACTCCGGCATCCGATGCTGGTCGGCGTCAAGTTTTGGGCGGCAGCGCATCTGATCGCGAACGGAGCGCTCGCCGATGTATTTCTGTTCGGCGCTTTTCTTCTCTGGGCAGTATTCGATTTCAAGGCCGCGCGCGCGCGCGATCGGGCGGCAGGTGTGCGCTACCCGGCGTTAGCGGCTTCGCAAGACGTCAAAGCCGTGGCGGCCGGACTCGTCGTTTGGGTGCTATTCGCGTTCTACCTGCACGCCTGGTTGATCGGCGTGCCCGCGTTCGGTTGATACCGCCTCGCGCCGCGGCACGCTTGCAGCGATGAGCGCACCGCCCGGCGGTAACCGCGCGCCCGCCAGCGGAACGACGGCGGGCATACGCCCAACGATGCGACGCCGACAGTTCCTGACGCTGGTGGCGATCCTTACGGCTGCACACACGATCGGGACGATCGCGGTGCTCACCCTGGCCGCAATCGCACCGCTCGCCGCCAAGGCATATGGGATGCCGGTCTATACCATTGGCTACCAGGCGAGCCTGGTCTCGCTCGGTATCATCATCGCGCTGGTGTTCGGCGGCAATCTGTCACTGCGCTGGGGTGCGACGCGCGTGAATCAGGCGGGCTTGCTGCTGGTGGGCCTGGGCGCGGCCGGTCTCAGCATTCCGAGCCTTATGACGATCGTACCCGCGTCGGCGGCGATCGGCATCGGTTACGGCGCGATGACGCCTTCAGCCTCTCACATCCTCACCCGCTTCACACCGGCGCACCGGCGCAATGTAGTGTTCTCCTTCAAGCAAAGCGGCGTCCCCCTGGGCGGCGCGATTGCGGCACTCGCCATGCCGGCGATCGCGGTGAGCGCCGGATGGCAATGGGGATTGTGGCTGGTGAGCTTCGCGGCACTCGCCATGGCGCTCGCATTCGAACGTTGGCGGCCACACTGGGACGACGATCGAGAGCCCGCCACGCCTCTGGCCGCATCGCCCTTGCGCGCCGTGGCGATCATCTGGCAGCGGCGCCGGTTGCGGCTGCTGGCGTTTGCCGGCGCCGGCATCGTGGCGAGTCAGGTCTGCATGCAGAGCTATACCATCGCGATGCTGGTCGAAGAGTTCACCCTGCCACTGGTGGAAGCGGGCTGGATACTCACCGTCGCACAGGCCGGCGGGGTCTGCGGGCGCCTCTTCTGGGGCTGGTATGCCGACATACGCCGCGATGCGTTGCTCGCACTGGCGCTGCTCGCCGCGACGCTGGTGTTCGCAACGCTCGGCGTCGGCACGCTGGCTCTGGGCTGGCCGCGGCCGCTCGTGTATGTGCTGTTCTTCGTACTGGGCGCCACGGCGAGCGGATGGAACGGCGCATTTCTTGGCGAGGTGGCACGCGTCGCACCGCCCGGACAGGTGAGCCCGGCCACGGGCGGAGCGCTTTTCTTCGTCAACGTCAGCAGCGTCGCCGCGCCGATCGTATTCGCGACCGCCTTTTCGCTGCTCGATCGCTACAGCACGGTGTTCGTTTTGCTGGTGATCCCCGCGATCGCGGCGCTCGTCTGCTTGCGGCGCGCGCGGCAGACCGCCGCCTCAGTGGCGCATCATCATTGACGTAACCGCACAGCCAAAAAAAACCGCAGCCCGAAGACTGCGGTTTGGCGAACAGATCAGGGTCTTGATCTAGACCGGCTTGATCTGCGCGGCCTGTTTTCCTTTGGGCCCGGTCTTCACCTCGAAGCTCACCTTCTGCTTCTCCTGCAGGGTCTTGAACCCCTTGGCTTGAATTTCGGAGAAATGCGCGAACAAATCCTGTCCGCCATCGTCCGGCGTGATGAACCCATAACCCTTAGCTTCGTTGAACCACTTCACGGTTCCAGTTGCCATGCGACTTCCCGAGAAAATTGACGAGCAAAAGCCTTGCTGATGGCATAAGCCTCTCCTGCAAGCGACTCGAAGTTAGGCGAAACGGACCATGCGAGGGTGCCGATGGCAGGTGCCGCCACCCCGACCGATTGCCCGGGCACGATACGGGAAATTTTTCTGCCTCGCAACCGGAATCTGGGCGTACGACTTGCATCCCGGACTGCAGTCATATTCGGTACACTGATGGCATTTGCGGGCCTCTCGGATCGCGAGGAACCGCGTGAAGGATGGCTCCGGGGATGGACATCGTCCAGGCAAGCGGGCTGATCGCGTCGGCCCGCAAGGAAGGAAAACGCATCCGTTTGCCGGCTGCACTGCGCCCGGGGTCGCGTGCGGATGCCTACGCGATTCAGGATGCCGTCGGGGTCGCGCTCGGTGCAGCGCGGGTTGCACCCGGTTGGAAGGTTGGAGCAGCCGATGCGGTGAGCGAACCGAGTGCCGCGCCGATCTACCGGACTCTCGCCAGCCCGGCACGCGTGCCGGCCGCGCAGATGACGA
>WYBJ01000242.1 GCA_011525945.1 Burkholderiaceae bacterium
CCCTCGATCGTCGCCTCTTTCGGGTTGCCCGTCCGCCTGACGATGAGCCCTTCGTCGAGAGACCAGCGCGGCGACTGCTTTGCGGGCTCTGACCAGAACACGTCCGGGTACGTCGCCTGCAGTTCGCCGTTGGTTTCGAGCTCCGCCTTGATCTGTGCGACGAACCCGCGCGCAATGCTCTTGGTATGCGAGAAGATGCCTATCGTGATCTCAGGGTCGCGCACGACTTCTTGGATGGACCCGGCGAACGTAATGATGCTGCTCTTGTAGTGTTCGCGTGCCCACAGGTCGATACACCCGTCTGGCTCTGCCTCCACAGTGCGACATTGCTCATACAGCCATGGATGCCACGCATCCGGCCTGTGCAGCAACACCACCAGCAGGTAGTACCTGTCGCACCGGCCTAGATCGGCGCGAGTCACGCCGGCCAACTCGAGCTCCTGCCATCGCCGCAACAGATCGTCAAACGGGCACTGATGGAGGGCTACGACTTCCTCATCCGTCAGGCGTCGTGGTGTGAGGCGGTCTGGATGAGCGGATTTTCGCGGCGAGGTCATTGTAATTCCGTATTACCTCCGCAACGTCTGCAGGGGTCGGTAACTTCTGCCGGTTGTCCTCGACGTACAGCCCCAGATGCTTGAATATTTTGTCGAGCGCCGCATTTTTATCCCACAGCTTGAGCTTCTTCCGATAACCAATACACTCGTCATTCCCGCGCCGGTACTCCGGGATCATCTCGATGGAGGACACCGCCGCCCGCATGGACGCTGGCCAGTCCGCCATCGGCAGCAGCTCGCCGGCCTCATCGAACAGCAGGGTGATGTCGCTGCTGGCAATGCACGCGGCTTCGCGCAGCATCGCCTGCGCGTCGATGGCCGCCTCCTCAGTGATCGCGCGCGCCAGTTCTGCGATCCTCGCTTTTACCGCGGGGGCCTGCTTCAGCAGGCAGGCGTGCTCGTACACGGTCGAGGGGTGCCACTTCAGCGATCGCGGGAACGCGACCTTGTACGCCGCGGCCGCATTGCTGCCGTTTTTGATGTATTCGGCGCAAAACACCTCGCGCGCGGGCGTGAGTCCGTCGGAGTGCTTGGTGCGCATCAGCGTCGACTCCGTCGTGGCGTCTGCCGCAGGCGATGCTCGGCGTCCAGCAGCCGGGCCATGATCTGCACCCTCGTGTGCATCCGCCGCGCGCGCTCCTGCGCCTGCGCATCGCGGGGCGTGCGGTCGTACACAGCTAACGTCTCCGCGATCTGCTCCGTCTCCAGCGCACGCGTGAACACGGTCACCACTGCTCACTCACGATGCACACCAGCACCGGACGCCGACTCTGCGCCACCTGCTCCATGACGCTATCGCGCTGCGCCTGACAGTCGGCCTGGCTACGGTAGTGCCCCAGCACTACCTGCGAGGTCGCATACAGACTCCAGAGCAGCCATACGGTCGTCATCGATACCCCCCCAGAAACGCAAAACCCCGCCGGAGCGGGGTCGTCGGATTGGTAGGTCGCTGCGCGAGGCTACCAATTATCGCTGATTTTTGTCCGGCCGCGCCCCTGGCGTCAACAATCCCGTCCCCGCACTCGTGCCCGGACCCAGGCCAGCCCCTCGCTGTCCCAGACGGCCAGCCGTCTGAGCCGGCCCGTGTACGCAGCCTCAGCCGGCCCGCCGCCGAACGTCGACCTCGCGACTCCGAGCGCATCCGCACGCCGGCGCACGCTCCAGCTACGACGGCCCACGCCCTCGCACCGCGAGCACACGGCGTAACTGTCGCCGACTCTGCGCGAGCCCGTGCCAGTGCACGCGAGGCAGGCATCCGGTGACAGATACTCAGTGACCGCCACCCGGCAGTACGTCCAGTACGGCTGTCGCGCCCACCACCCCGACAGCGGCTCGCAGTCACGCGTCAGTGCCTCCATCAGCAGCCGGACATCGCGCGGCGTCGGCTCCACGTACCGACACCAGACCAGCCGATAGGGTCCCTCCGGCATGACCGACCAACGCTCGTGGTCTAGCAGCCGGCCGGCAAACGCATGGCCGACGTCGGCCGGCGTCAGTCGCCGGTGCAGCCGATCCCCCGACGTCGTCCAGTGCGCGATCCCCGCTGTCCCGCCAGCCAGCAGCTCGGCGACCTCAGGCTCCTCATGCGACTCTGTCACGACCATGGCTCCCCCTCCGGCAATCGCTCGGCCGCACATGGACGAGCCCCGACATCCACAGGTACAGCATTGTGCGGTGCATCGCCCGACCAGGTCATGACACGACCGGCAGTCGACGCGCTTAACTCCTTGTTCCGGCGTCGCCGCACTCGCTGCGGCACCGGAGCACTCGCATCGGCCACGGCGAGCTCGACTACGCCGCCGTGCTTGCGCGCCTGGTGCTCGATCTCCGTGATCAATACGTGTGCACAGGCACGATGGCGCAGCGCGCTCGCCGGCGTGCCGCGATCGATCCAGGCCGCTTCGCACAGCGCTGGCGTCTCGATACGGATCACCGCGTAGCGCTGCGCGAGTGCGCGCGCCGCGAGTCGGTACAGCTCCCGGCGCCGGCGCAGCAATCGTGCCCACAGTCCGGGGCGCTCCAGTCGTGCCCTGATCCGCTGCTGGTCGGGCAGCGAGTCATCGCCGATGATCGCTGGTAGACGGTCGACGCGATCCATCATCGCGAGCCAGTGCGCATCGAGCGCGATGGAGTCGCGGTATCCGTCTTGTCCGGTCACGGTCGCCGTGCACAATCGCTGTCCTACCATCTCGGGTGCGACGACCACTGTCCCGACACCCGTTCCCTCGGGCCGGCGCTCCGTGCGCGGCATCGAGACCGTCAGGCAGAGCTGATAGCGCAGTCTGTCACCGACGCGCGCCCAAGTGAGCTGTGCGCTCTTGACGCGCGCCCGTGCCGGCAGTGGCCGGTGGTACCACAGTGGCAGCCGGATCATGTGGCCATCGGCGTCGACGCGCATCTCGACCACGGTCCGGCGTGCCCGGCGCCGGTCGCCTCGGTGTGTGTGCGGATCGTGCGCTGCAACCGGCACCACGCCGATGGCGAGGGCAGACACAGTCCCGTCCTGCAATTCTACCGGCGCAGCCCCGAGCCCGGTACGCGTGCGCTGGATCTGCACAGTCAGGCATCCGTCATCGCGCGCGATATCGCGCAGGCGCAGCCGCCGGCCGCGTCGCGCGGTCTCGCGCCGGGCGGTCTCGTATCGAGCGATGACGGCGTTGTAGTTCGGCCACCATGTATCGGTGGTCTGACGCGCCGCGATGACTGCCTGCCGGCGCTCGTGCTCGATCGCGGTCATCACGTCCTTGTGCTCACGTTGCCATTGCCACAGCAGCGGGCGCAGGTGCCGGCGCGTCGAGCGGATCTCCGCTACCGCGTCGCGGCGCTGCGCGCCGTCGCCAGCCGCACGCACGGCCGCCTGCGCCGTCGCCAGCGCGACCAGCAGCGCGTCGATCGCAGGCTCGTCCGCACGGGCCTGTACCTCGATGGCGGCCTCGTAGGCACGCTCGATGCCGACCAGCCGATCCCACAGAATGCCGGCCCGCTCGGCTTCCGCCTCGGCATGCGGCCAGCCGGAGAGCGGCGCGCCGCAGCCGTAGGCATATACGAGCGCTTCCGTCATGGCGTTCTGGCGTTTCATGCCATCATCTCCGGCCAGTGCTCCCGCAGCCATGCCTGCGTATCCACCTCGTAGCTACGCACGCGCTCACAGGCCCATGGCGTGTATCCTGCGATCACGGTGTCGATCAGCGCTTGTGCGGCTGCGAGCATGGCGCCCGTGTTGGTGGTGGCGCTCGGCGTGCCGTCCGGGTCGCCGTACTCATCGTCTAGATCGTCGAGGATCTCGTCCACCAGGAATCGCGCGTTGCAACGGGAAATGCGCACCGTCATCCGCCGATGCGCGTGCATGGTAATCGTGCGCGGCCATTTGGTGGGCGACGGGCCGTAGCTACACAGGTCGTCGAAGTGCGCCTCGATGAGGTGAGCCTTGATCGCATCGTGCTCACTATCGTGCAGAGTCTCGTGCTCCTCGCAGGAGTACAGTAGGTCAGTCATCTCGTCCTCCTAGCACGTCCATTCGATCGTCGTCATGTGGGCTCATCACCAGCGCCAGCGCATAGGTTCTCGTACACACGAGACCAGTAGAGCCGGTCGCTGCATGTGAGTACGTAGCCCTTGCCCATGTCGCCGCCTTTCGAGACGATATGCGCGGCGCACGTCCACGCTTTGACCAGATCGATTTGCTCTGGCGTCGCCCGCTCGATCGTGTCCAATGCCCGCAGCTCGGGGCATTCACTGCACCGCACGTCGAGGCAGCACGTCAGGTAATGCTCAGGTTTCTGCTCTGTAGGTGAGCGCGAGCATCGCTTGTGCACACTCGACGGCTTGCCCGTACGTTCCGCCTCGAAGAGCCGTGCAAGGTGCGGCACTTCCTCGGCCATCTTCCGCGCCTCGTACATCCAATGCCGAACGTCGGACGTGCGCCCATTATGATGCTTGTTGATCGCGGCGTGCCAGTCGTCGAACAGCGGGTATTTCAATGTGCTCATGTCATGCGCCTGTCGTAGACGACCACAGTGCTAATTTGTGGTTGTAATTCACGCGGAAACCGGCAGCATGCGCGTGCCCGCCACCGCCGTACATCTGCGCGATTCGCGATACGTCCATGCCATCATCTCGTGACCGGAGGCTGAAAACCCGGCCCTGCGGCGTGTCCCAGTAGCATGCGGCGAACGGAAACCCTTCGGCGAGCTGGTGTCCGGCGTCGCTGGTCATCGTAACGGGTAGGTTGGCAACAGGCACACGATGCCCGCCGATTACCATCTCGCGCGTCACCACTGGAAGCAGATTACGAATGTCCTGGAAATGTTTCCGCTCGATGGCTGTGCCGTCGTAGACGAGATTCTCGATAGGGTCTGCCATCAACTCACCCCACACGTCGAAATCAAACGGGTAAGAGAACAGATTCGCCTGAATCTCACGTGTGCCAGGGAGCCTGAAGCGCCACAAGTCCCGGTCCTCGATGTGTAGCAACAGTCGGGGTGGCGCCTGCTCAGGGAAAAAATGGTCCCACGCCAACATCGCACCGCTGCGGTCCATATCGAAGTGCGTCTCAACATTGGACGGCAAATCCACAAGGTCAGCCGCCGCCGATTTATGGTGGTCCAGAATCAGGACATGCTCAGCCTTCGCGGCCATCTCCAACAACACCGGCCGCTTGTAGCTGAAATCCACCATGATTACGTCCTTGCCCGTTACGTCTGGCGGCGCATCCTGGTACGTACCTGGGTGGAAATCAATCGCGCCCAGCGCCTTGCGAACAACCCACGCAGCGCCGAACCCATCGGCGCAATTGCCATGATAAATGCACATTGTCATGCCAACCCCTCCCTCTCAGCCAGCCACGATGGGATTTCGATCGTGCCATACGAGCCAACCTCGCCGCTCACGCTTGTGACGAGCGACTTAGCTAGCCAGACTTGCACGCCATCAGCATCGCGCACCAGCACGGCGCGCTCAGTCTCGGCTACTAAATCGACGTCGACCTCGATGGTGTCGTCAGTCACAATCGCCGCTCCCATTGCATGCGGCGCAGATGTCCGAGCGATACCCGTGCGAGCAATCGCCGCAACCTGGGCATATACCATCCGCACATGTGAGCACGTAGCCGGTGCCGTGGCAGTACCAACATGGCGCGCTCTGCGCCATCGCGGCCGTAAGGTCGGCACGCGCCGTATCGTGTCCCAGGCGTGGGGCTCGCGGGAGCCGCCATTCAGTGTCAGTAGGCATCGTCATCCCTCCAAAAAATAGCGGCCAGCGCGGTGCGTGTCAGAGCGCAGTAGATGGGGCCGCGCCGGCCGCCGTAGCCAAAATCCGATCGGCGCGGAACGTCCGTCGTGCGTCGCGCAGATGGCATAACCCGTGGAACATGAGCCCGGTCGGCTTCATCGCCCATCCGTATGGAGTGATCGTGCGCTCGGTCGCGTCGTCTTTCGCATCCTTGTACGTGAACGCGAAGTCACCGCCACTCCCGACCAGTTCCGGCAGCTCGCGCAGTGGTTCCGGCAGATCGTCGGTGTAACTGTAGTCGTGCCCGGCCGCGCCCCACGGAGTCCATTCGTAGGCGAATTGCTCGGTCTGGCGCATGCGCATCCAGTACTGCCGGCATGCGTCGGCGTCCGACATCGCACGGTGGCCTTCGCCGCAACGCTGGATACCGTAGTGCTCGACGATGGCGTCCAGGCTGTTGCTCTTGGTCGCGCCGATCGATTTCGCGACCGCGCAGGTATCCAGCACGAGCAGGGGCGGGATCGCCACGCCAAATCTGGCAGCCTCCCAGGTAATGATGCCGGTATCGTACTGAGCGTGATGCGCGGCGAGCGCGTCGGTTGGGAGCCACCAGAAGAACTCGCGCAGTACGGCGCCAGCGTCCGGGGCGTCATGCACATCGGCATCAGTGATGCCGTTGATCGCGGTCGCATCAGGCGGGATGGGCATGCCGGGATTGACGGTCCATTCGCGCTGTCCCGCCACGCAGCCGGTCTCGTCATCGAAAATGATGGCAGCGAGGGACAGCAGGCGGCTGCCGGGCTCAAGGCCCGTGGTCTCAGTATCGAAAGCGACGATCATCATGATTGCGGCGCCTGTTCCGCCTTCTGCACCAGCACGCGCAGACGGTCCTTGATCGCGCGCGTGAGCTTCGCGAGATCGTGCGTCGGCGCTTCCTCGACGCGCGAGCGCAGCAGGTCAAGATCCTCGGGGGTCGTCGCATCCGCGATCGCGGCGAGGAGGCTGTCGGTTACGGACGGCGGCGCAGTAGTGCGCGCACTACTAGCCGACCGGCGCGTGACCTGCTCTGTCAGAGTCGTAGCGCGTTCTCCGGCCGCAAACGCTTGCTCGACTGTCGTATCCCCTTCCTTGATCGCGGTGGCGATGCCGCGCAACGTGACCAGATGATCAAGAGTGATTTCCTCGACACCCGCCACGCCGAGCAGTCCGAGCACCATCGGTTCAGTCGCGCCCAGCTTTGCCAGATAAGCCAGCGCTTCAGCACGGCGATGCGCAAGCGTCTTAGCATCCCCCATGATGACCTTGCGTGCCTCATCGTAGAGCTGCGACCAAAACGCTTTAGGCACGCCCTTGAGCACGGCATTACGCAATGCGATGGAACATGCCGCGTTCGCCGTGACGCCGATCATGTCGGGCTTGAAGCGCTTACCGTTGCGATCGACGATGCGCCGCTTGACCTCGTATGTGATCGCGACGTTCTTTTCGAGATCGTGGAATACGCCCTGCGCCGTCACGAACTCACCTTGATCGTCGATGACTCTTGCGCCAGCGCGCGCGTTACCCCACGAATGCGCCAGGATTTCCGCAAACCGCGCACTCGGTCCTTCAATGGTCTTGCCATCGCGCGGCAGGGCATAGATACACTCATTTGCGACGGCCTCGTTCAGCGTCACAAGCTGCTTCGCCTCGTTCAAAAAGCCTTTGATCGAGCGCGGGAACTTATGCGCAGTCGCAATCTGTTGGTTGATCTCGCTGCTACTCAGCAGTGCGGCGACCGCGCTATCGGCAGTCATGATCTCGCGCACTTCGTCGGGCTCGGTGGTCATGGTCTCGGTCTCCTCTATGTCAGCCAGTGCGGGCGGCGCTCGTCTCGCGGACGATCACGCGCACGCCGGGTATGTGCGCGGCCTCACCGAGCGCGCGGACGACCTTGCCGATCCGCGTCTCGTCCGGCGCCAGGTACTCGCGCGGCAGCAGGGCCGCGTCGGTGATCTCGTAGGTGTACGTTTTGCGCGTGCTGATACCGACGGCCGTGGGCGCGGGGATGTGCACCACGGGCGCGGTCGGCATCGCTTGCGCAGCGGCCAGTTTGGCGGCAGCCTCGGCTTCTGAGGCAGCGGCGCGCGCGGCCGCCTGCTCGCGCATCTGCGCGGCCTTCTCGGCGCGCCCAGCCGCCTCGGCGGCGCGCGCCTTTGCCTCGGCCGCCTCCTGGGCCTTGCGCGCCTTCTCGCGCTCGGCAGCGGCGGCACGTTCCAGACGCTCGCGCTCACGTCGCGCAGCCTCGGCTGCCTGTCGCTCGGCTTCCTCACGCACTCGCCGCTGTTCGTCGCGGTAGTGCGCCATCTTCCCATCGATGACTTGTCGCGCCTTGGCACAGAAGTCCAGCGGCTCGCGGAAAAACGCATCGATGCGACGGCCGGCATCGAGGATCGGGGCCTTGAGTGTGCTGCGCATGCTCTCCAGCGATTTCGCGCGCGCCGCGATAGCGAGCACCTGCGCACCGGCAGCCTCGTACTCATCCTGAGTCGTCACGGACAGCGCTCGCAGCGTCGTGAGCATGCCAACGGCGGCGCGCGCTTCCTCTTGCACTTCGGTCGGGATCGCGATGTCCATTTAGGAGTCCTCGTAGTGGTGGCGCAAGCGCCAGGAAAACAGTGTCAGACCGGACAGGAAAACGCTGAAATCGCTAGCCTCGGTCTGCTCGACGAGTCGATAGGTACCGTCCGCGCGCAGGTGCGCGGCGAACCGGCGTTTCGCTTTTTGTTCCGGGTGGCTGCGATTCCACGCGCCGAGATAGCCGGCGGTCTGTGGGCCGACGCTCGGCAGCAGGGAGGCGGTCGCTTTGCGGTCGATGATGCAGATCTCGGTCGGCCGAACGCCGCGCAGGCGCGTCAGGTGTCCGCACCAGTCCAGCGTGCCGGCGTACCCGTGCAGCTCATCCGCTACCATCGCCTCGACGGCCAGCATCGCCGCGCCTGCTTCTTCGCGCAGCCGTCGCCATGCCTCGACATACGGGGCGATGGCATCAGGCATCGAGCCGAGCTCGCCGAGATCATCCAGCTCGCAGGCAAGATGCACCGCCCGCCCGCGATCTGCGGCCGCCTCCAGCACGTGACGCGGCACGCCGGCATACGCATCGATCCAGTCGCCTACCTGCGTTACGGACGGCAGCACGCGCGCACCGATGCTGTAGGTATGCGTGGCCGCGTCCAGGGTGAGCGCGTCCGTCATGCGTGCTCGGCCTCATGAAATTCATCGATCCATTCGACCGGCACGCCCCATTCGTTGATGACGTAAGCCTCGGCCCACTCGGCGAAATTGGCGAACTGGCGCTTCGTCCAGCGACGCGAGCGCATCGGCACATGATTCACTTTCCCGGCGATCATCTCGACACGCAAGCCGAACCGCTCCTGTTTCAGCCACTCATGGATCACGTCTTTGCTGAGACGCCGATGCTCCTGCTGCTCAATCCAGCGCTGCGCAGCCGTGATGACACCGGCCCAATAGCGCGCATTCTGGCGCTCGGTACGCACGTCCTCCCATGCCATGATCGACACCTGCATTGGCTGCGCCGCATCGATCGGCGCATTTAGCACCGCCTCGGCGCAGCGGGCTGCGATTGCGGGCGTGCGCAGGTAGTACGTACTCATGCTGCGCGGCGCATCCGGAGGCGAAACGCCGTCATCCCGTCGCGACTCATGAGCACGATTGCGCGCTGCTCGGTATCCCATTGCAGGCGCAGGCCGTGCTCGCGCGCGGCGCGATCGAGCTGGGCTAGCGTGATGTCGGGATGAACGTCGATGGTGGTCATCGGTAGACCTTCGCGCCGGACGGGATGATCGTGCCTTCGGGCAGCGGGACGTACAGGTCCAGGGCGAACAGCCCGGCCGGCAGCTCGGTGCCGGCGGCAAGCGGGACGTGGAGGTACAGGTATTGCAGCCTCGCCGGCAGCTCGGTGCCGGCGGGCAGCGGGGCGTAGAGGTCCAGCTCGACCAGCCCCGCCGGTAGCACGGTGCCCTCGGGCAGCGGGGCGCGGAGGTCCAGGGTACGCAGCCCCGCCGGCAGTACGGTGCCGGCGGGCAGCGGGACGCGGAGGGACAGGCGCAGCAGCCCGGCCGGCAGCTCGGTGCCGGCGGCAAGCGGGACGCGGAGGTATAGCTCGGCCAGCCCCGCTGGTAGTACGGTACCCGCGGCTAGCGGGGCGTCGAGGTCCAGGGTGAGCAGCCCCGCCGGCAATACGGTCCCCCGGGGTAGCGGGGCATGGAGGTATAGCTCGGCCAGCCCTGCCGGCAGCTCGGTAAGCGGCTCGTCACGCTCGATCGCAGCGACGAACGCATCGCCACGATCGCGGTTCGCGTACTCCGGATCGCTCCAGTGCGCGATCGCCTCGGCGCGCGTCATGCCGACATGGCAGCCGGCAGAGTATCGACCAGTGTTGCGGTCGATGACGAGGCAGAAGCCGCGCTCGTCGATGTAGAGGATTTCGCGGGGATCAGTCATCGGTACACCCTCGTGCCGGACGGGATGATCGTGCC
>WYBJ01000243.1 GCA_011525945.1 Burkholderiaceae bacterium
CCATGAAAGAGCTGATCGGCACGTGGTCGCCCGAGGAGGAACGGGAGTTCCGCCGTGCCGTGCGCCCGTTCGAGGAGGTCGACCCGGAATTCTGGAAATGAAGATCCTATTGGACACGAACGCATATTCGGCCCTGAAGCGTGGGGTCGATGCCGTCGTACGCCGTATTACGCGCGCAGAGACGGTGTTCCTGTCTACCGTCGTCGCCGGTGAGCTTCTGGCTGGCTTCCGCCAAGGCACCCGCCTGCGCAAGAACCTTGCCGAGCTGGAAGCGTTCATGGATAACCCGTACGTCACGGTTGTCCCGGTGTCCCACGTCACGGCAGACCGTTTCGGCCGCATTGCAGCGGTGCTCCGCGCCAAAGGGCGCCCGATCCCGACGAACGATATTTGGATCGCGGCGCACGCCATGGAGACTGGCGCCGACCTGCTGTCGTTCGACGCTCATTTCGCCGACGTAGACGGGTTAGCGTGGGTTGATCTTTCCTTGTAGTATCCGGCGTCCCACTCTTGCGCGCCGCTTGGCGGGCGGCGCGACGGACGCCGTCCGCACTGCGCCGGTACGCTGAAGATCATCGGCGCCATCGAAGAGTCGGCCGTGATCACTAGGATCCGCACGCATCTGGGCTTACCCGCACGCACGCCAACACGCGCTCGAGCGCGGCCGCTCGCACCGGTGCACACGGCCTAGGCCGCAAGGCAACGATGGTTCCGCGACCGGGCCGTCGGCCCGCGTTCGGGCGAGGGCCCGGAACTGCCTTGAACTGCGCCGCCTTCGACCGTTGGCGGACTCGGATATCATTGGGCGTTCGAGAATTCTGCGACTAAGCTCGGACTGAGGCATCACGTTCGTGCATGGCGGCGATACGGAGCTAGGAGATGAAACCCGACGACGGATCGTGGACTCTGAGCGCGGCCGAGGCGGCGCGGGCGCGGCGCCGGCCCGAGGCATTCGGCTTGCGGGGCATGGTGTGCTCCGCACACCCGGCCGCCGCCGCCATCGGCATGAACATCATGCAACGGGGAGGCAATGCGTTCGATGCCGCGATCGCGGTCGCCGCCGCCGAAGGTGTGGTCCTGCCGATGAAGTGCGGGCTCGGCGGCGATGCTTTCGTCCTGGCGCATTGCGCGAAACGCGCTGAGTTGCTCGGCTTCAACGGCAGCGGCGTGGCGGCTTCGGGTGCGAGCCAGAGTTATTACACGAACCGCGGCTACAAGAAAATGCCGCTCGATGGCGTGCACTCGGTTTCGGTCCCGGGCGCGCTCGGCGTATACGAAGCACTGTGGCAACGCTACGGCTCGCTGCCATGGGAGGATTTGTGGCAGCCGGCGATCGACCTTGCCGCGCGCGGGGTCGCTATTACGGAGTACATCCATCACCGCATCGCGGAACGCGCAGACGCGCTGGCGCGCTACCCGTACTCGGCGGCGATGTATCTGCCCGGCGGCCGGGCGCCTGCGGTAGGCGATCGCTGGTGCGCGCCCGATCTCGCGCGTACGCTCGCCCTCGTCGCCAAGGGCGGTGCCGAAGCGTTCTACCGCGGCGAGATCGCCGAACGGCTGCTGCGCTTCCTGCAGGACGCGGGCGCATTGTTCGCCGTCGAGGATTTCGCCGCCGAGAGGCCGGTCGTCTATACGCCCATTGCGAGCGATTACCGCGGTTGCACGGTATACGAGACCCAGCCGCCGTCGCAAGGCTTCCTGGTGCTCGAGCAGCTCAACATCCTGGAAGGTTTCGATCTGTCGAAGCTCGCCGCTTTCGGAGCCGAACGCATCCACCTGCTGGTCGAGGCGAAGAAGCTCGCGTTCGCCGATCGCAATCGTCATGCGGGCGACCCGGCGCACGTAAAGTGGCCGCTGGAAACGTTCATCTCCAAGGCGCACGCGGCCGAGCGCCGCGCGCTCATCGATGCGCGCAGGGCGGGATGGCCCGCGGGCGCACTGCTTGCCGAGCACGACGGCGATACAAGCTACTTCTGCGTCGCCGACGGCGACGGCAACGCATTATCCTTCATCCATAGCCTTTCGAATTCGTTCGGCTCGGCTGTGGTCGCAGGCGATACCGGCATTACGCTCAACAATCGCGCCGGTCGCGGCTTCAGCCTCGATGCAGCGCATCCGAATGTCATTGCGCCGGGTCGACGCACGATGCACACCCTCAACGCGTGGATGGCGTTCCGTGACGGCAGACCGTGGTTGGTCGGCGGCACGCCGGGCGGCGATCAGCAGGCGCAGTGGAACGTACAGGCGATCACGAGTATCGTCGATCATGGCCTGAGCTTGCAGGAAGCGGCCGATGCGCCGCGCTGGTACAGCTTTCCCGGTACCGATCCGGCCAACCTGGAGCGCGAGCCGGTGTTGCGCATCGATCAGCGGATCCCCGCAGCGGTGTGTACGACGCTCGCAGGTCTCGGTCACCGCATCGAAGCGCTGGCGCCGTGGGCTGGCGGCGGAGCAGTCCAGCTCATCGAGATCGATCACGCCCGCGGCGTGCTGCGGGGGGCGAGCGATTCGCGCCCCGGCGGGTTGGCGCTCGGATTCTGAGGATTCGCCGGGTCAGCCGTCGACCGCGGCTCTCGGACGCGCACCATCCGCCATACACGAGTTGTGGCGCCAACTCGACGATGCGGCCGATCTCTTCGTTCAGCGTGGCGCGCGCGTTCGGCCAACCCCGGGGTACTAACCCTGATCGCGCGTAATGCCGGCCAGCCGCTCGATCAGCGTGAAGATGACGCTGGTGTCTTGTTCTCCCAATCCCGCGGCAAGCGCGGCTTGCTGATAGCGTTGCGCGATGTTGGCGAAGCTCACCGGTACGTGCAACTCGCGGGCGATCGAATGGAAGGTGTCCAGATCCTTGTTCATGAGCTGGACCTTGAAACCCGGCTCGAAATTGCGCGGGATGAGCGCACGGTGCACGCGTGCGAGCGCATTGCTGTTGCCGCTGCTGTCCTTGATGACCGCATGCATGGTTTCCAGATCGAGGCCGGCCTTGAGGCCGACGATCAGGCCTTCCATCATCGTCAATGAATTCACCGACGACATCATGTTGTTAATCGCCTTCACGGTATTTCCGGCGCCCGCCGGACCGACGCGGTAGATATTGGGCCCGATGGTGCGCAGGATCGGTCGCACCCGTTCCAGCACCACCTCGTCCCCACCGGTCATGATTGCGAGCGTGGCGGCACGCGCCCCGGTGACACCCCCGCTCACCGGCGCTTCCAGAAACTCGACGCCGCGCGCCTTTGCCAGGGATTCGAGCTTGCGCGGCGTCGACGGCAGCACGCTGCTCATGTCGACCAGCACATTGCCCGGCCTTGTGCATTCGATGAGTCCTTGCGCACCAAGATAGAGTTCCTCGACTTCGGGCGATCCGGGCAGGCAGGTAAGCACGATTTCCGCCTTGTCGACCACCTGCCGGGCCGATGCGGCCGCGACTGCGCCAGCTGCGACAAGGTTTTGCATCGCCACCCGATTCTTGTCGAACACGGTAAGCGTAAAGCCGTTCTTCAACACGTTTCCGGCCATGGGGTTGCCCATGTTGCCCAGGCCGATGAATCCCACCGTAACCGTCATGATCATTCCTCCCTTGGATGCCGGATTGGCAAACGAATGCGCGGCGCGCAACGTGCTCGCATCGAGGGAGAATATCGCCAAAGGCGCGTGCCTGCATGGGTGCACGCAGGTCTCGACATGCGGCCTGCGGTGCGCGATAGTGCGCTTTCTTTTTGCGGAGGAGAACGAGATGAGCTCGAGTACCGGCAGTTACGATCCGCGTGAGTTCAAGGCCCTCACCTGGCACGATCTCCTGCCCCGCCTGCGTGCGGGTACCGATACGCCACGTGCCCTGCTCGAGCGCTGTCTCGAGACCATCGCAGTGCGCGAGCCGGTCGTCAAGGCGTTCGTCACGCTGAACGAGACCGGCGCGCGCGCGGCGGCCGATGCGAGCACGGTGCGTTGGAAGGCAGGTAAGCCTTTGTCACCCATCGACGGCCTGCCGATCGCGATCAAGGATCTGCTGGAAACGAAGGACATGCCGACCGAAATGGGGTGTGAGGCCTATCGCGGCAATTTCCCCAAACGCGACAATGCGGCCGTGTCGGCATTGCGTTCGGCCGGTGCGGTGATCTTCGGCAAGACCGTGACCGCGGAACTGGGCGGAACGCAACCCGGTCCGACCACCAATCCGTTCGATCCGGCGCGTACACCCGGCGGATCGTCGTCCGGATCGGCTGCCGCAGTCGCTGCGCGCATGGTGCCGGCTGCGATCGGCAGTCAGGTCGGCGGTTCCATCATCCGGCCAGCGGCTTTTTGCGGCAACGTGGCGCTCAAACCCACGCAGGGCGCGATCAACCGCGGCGAGCGCCAGGCGACCAGCATGAGCACGCACGGCGTTCACGCCGGCTGCATCGAAGACGTGTGGCAGGTCGCGATCGAGATCGCGGCACGCGCGGGCGGCGACCGTGGTTACCCCGGCCTGTACGGGCCGTCGCGGGCGCCGTTGGCGGTCAAGCCGCAGCGCCTGCTCGTGTTGGAGACAGAGGCTTGGCCGGAGATCGATGCCGGCACACGGTCGGCATTCGAGACATTGCTCGAGCGGCTGCGACGAGCGGACATCGAAATCTTGCGGCGTAACGACAATCCCGCCATCGAGGGGCTGGAGCGCGCTTTGGGCGACGCACGCCGCGTCGGTACTGCCATCACCGCCTGGGAGAACCGATGGGGGATGCGTAACCTCGTCGATCAGTTTCCCGACGGCGTGAGCGCGCGCGCCAAGGCCTCGCTCGCAGCTGCGGAAGCCATGACGCCGACCGACTATCGGGAGCTGCTGGCAGTTCGCACGGCGGCGCAGCAGCGCCATGCCGGGGTGGGCGGCCTTGCGGATGCGGCCATCATGCTGTCGTGCCCGGGCCCGGCGCCGCTTTGGCCGGGGGATGTGCCGGGCAAGCCGCTCGTGCCGCGGCCGACCGGCGATTCGGTCTTCAACATGCCCAGTTCGATGCTGTTCGCGCCGGCGGTGACGATGCCGCTCATGGCTGTGGCCGGCATGCCGGTCGGTGCGCAACTGATGGGACAGCAGCACGACGACGCGCGCATCGTCGGGCTGGCGCGTTGGCTGATCGAGCAGGTCTCACCGGTGCTGGTCTGAGCGCCGCGGGGCATCTTGCTTGCGTCGTGACAGGCTGCAAGCGTGCCTCGCGCTTGGACGAGGCTGCGCATTGCGGCGTCGAAAGTGATCGGCGCTGTGGCTTCCCATGAACACATCTATCGGTGACGACACCAATGCCGCGAGCCGCAGTGCGTTGCGCGTGGCAGCGCTACCCTCGGGGGCAGGGCTGCGGTTCGACAACGCATTCGTGCGCGGGTTGCCAGGCGACACATCGCGCGAGCCGCGCCCGCGCCAGGTGCATGGCGCGCTCTATTCTCGGGTCGACCCGACCCCGGTTGCCGCACCGCGGCTGATCGCGCATTCGGCCGAGGTCGCCACACTGCTCGGCTTCTCCGCCGACGCCGTCGCCTCGCAGGCTTTCGCCGAAGTGTTCGCCGGCAACGCCCTGCTCGCCGGCATGCAGCCCTATGCGGCGGCCTACGGCGGGCACCAGTTCGGGCAGTGGGCCGGGCAGCTTGGGGACGGGCGCGCAATCACTCTCGGTGAGTTGATCGCCGGCGATGGCTTGCGCTACGAGTTGCAGTTGAAAGGCGCCGGTCGAACCGCGTATGCGCGCAGCGCGGACGGGCGCGCGGTGCTTCGGTCCTCGATCCGCGAGTTCCTGTGCAGCGAGACGATGCACCACCTCGGCGTGCCCACCACGCGCGCGCTCTGCCTGGTGACGACCGGCGAGGATGTCATCCGCGACATGTTCTACGACGGTAATCCGCGTCCCGAGCCCGGCGCGATCGTGTGCCGGGTAGCGCCTTCGTTCCTGCGCTTCGGCAACTTCGAGCTGCCCGCGTCCCGCGACGACCTGGCATTGTTGAACAAGCTGATCGACTTCACCATCGCGCAGTATTTTTCGCACCTGCTGTCGGCCGGCGCAAGCGCGGCCGATGAGGCTGTGCGCGGCGCATGGTTCGCCGAGGTCTGCGAGCGCACCGCGCGCATGGTTGCGCATTGGATGCGGGTCGGCTTCGTGCACGGCGTGATGAACACCGACAACATGTCTGTCCTCGGGCTCACGATCGACTACGGCCCCTACGGCTGGCTGGACGACTTCGACCGCAACTGGACGCCGAACACGACCGATGCGCAATCGCGTCGCTATCGCTTCGGCCAGCAGCCGCAGATCGCGTACTGGAACCTCGGCCGGCTCGCGAACGCGCTCGCCACGGTGTTCGCCTCGCACGATGCGCTCTACGCCGGGCTGCAGCGCTTCGTCGATACCTATGTCGAGGCGGATCGCAGCAACATCGCGGCCAAGCTGGGACTTGCCGAGTGCACCGACGAAGATGTCGAATCGACGAACGCGCTCTACGCGCTACTCGAGCGCGGCGAGATCGACATGACGTTGTTCTGGCGCGGCCTGAGCGATGTCGATCTCGACTCCCCTCGGCTGGATTGTCTCGCGCCGGCATTCTACGACGACATGCGCCGCGACGCGGTTGCGCAGCCGCTCGGCGAGTGGCTGCGCAACTATGCGCTGCGAGTGCGGCGGGACGGCCGCTCGGCGGCCGAGCGCCGGGCGCAGATGCATGCCGTCAATCCTTGCTGCGTGCTTCGCAATTATCTTGCACAGGAGGCGATCGATCTCGCCGAGCAGGGCGACTACCGTCGCATCGACGAGCTGCTCGAAGTCATGCGCCATCCGTATGACGAGCAACCGGGGCGCGAGCATTTCGGCGCGCGCCGGCCCGACTGGGCCCGAAGCCGAGCGGGTTGTTCGATGCTGTCGTGCAGTTCGTAGCGGCGTTGACGTAAACTCTCCATCGTATTCACGATGGAGAGTTGCACGATGGCCTACGACCTGGTGCTGCGAAACGCATTGTTGCCGCGTGAAGATGGCGCCGGCCGCACGCTCGATCTGGCGGTCGCCGGGGGGCGTATCGTCGCCATCGGGAATGGCTTGAGCGGGGACAATGACTTCGATGCCGGCGGGCGCTTCGTCTCCCCCGGGCTCGTCGAAAGCCATTTCCATCTCGACAAGGCGCGTATCCTGGACCGGGCAGCCCCCCTCGAGGACCGGCGGGCGACGGACCACATGAAGCGGGTGTCCGCGATCAAACACACGTTTACGCAGGATGATGTCTACGCGCGCGCGCAGCGCACGCTGGAGCAAAGCCTCGTCAACGGCGTCATGCACATGCGCACCCACATCGAGGTCGATCCACCCCTGGGCCTCGACGGCTTTGGTGCGATCGAGCGGCTCGCGCGCGATTATGCCTGGGGCATCGACCTCGATCTGTGCGCCTTTCTGCAGGAGGGCTGGACCGGCGTGCCGGGCGCCGAGGCGAACGTCGTGGCCGCGCTCAAGAGATGCGCCAGGGTCGTGGGCGGAGCACCCCGCTACGACACCGATCCGCAGAGGCAGATCGAGCGGATATTCGCGCTGGCGAAGGATTTCGACGTCGATGTGGAAATCCACGGTGACGGCGGCTACACGACGCACGACATGATGGCGTGGCAGATCTGCGATTTGACTGAGCGCATCGGCTGGGGCGGGCGTGTGGCGATCGGCCACGGCAACAAATACTCGTGCCTGAGCGAGGGCGAACTCGCGACGCTCGGCGCCCGGCTCGCTGCCTGTGGCGTTGCGGTGGCGGTGCTGCCCGCGACCGATCTTTTCACCAGCGGACGACACCAGGAGCACAGCGTGATGCGCGGTGTCGCGGATGCCCATGCCCTGCTCGCGCATGGTGTGAACTGCTCGATCGCGACCAACAACGTGCTCAATCCCTTCACGCCCTACGGCGACTGCTCGCTGGTGCGCATCGCGAACCTGTACGCGAATACCGTGCAGCGCGGCACCGCGCAAGACATGACCGAATGCTTTGCGATGCTGACCGAGCGGGCTGCTCGCATCCTGCGCCGCGACGATTACGGTATCGCCATCGGCAACCCCGCCGATCTGGTCGTATGGGATGCACGCTCGCCCGGTGAAGTCGTTGCAACCGTTGCGCAACCGCTCATGGGCTTCAAGCGCGGCCGGCGCGTTTTCAGCCGCGAGTCGCCGGTTCTGTACAGAGAATAGCGAGCCGTCGTGATCGCAACCGCCGTGATCGGCGCCCGTTTGCGCGAGCGCGGTGAAGACGCCGTCTGCTCGCCCGGAGCGTGAGTCAGCTGCGCGGCCCGGGCAACGCCCGTCAGCGCACCAGCACGGTAGCCAGCCCGAGCAACATCCCCATGCTCACCACATCGGTTGCGGTGGTGAGAAAGATGCTGGACGCGGTTGCCGGGTCGAGGCCGAGGCGCTTGAGCGTCAGTGGGATGAGCGCTCCGCAAAGCCCGCTTACGACGCAGGCACCGACCAGCGCCATCCAGACCACGACTCCGAGCAGCAGCGCATCCGGATTCTCCTGGTAGCGCGCGACCGCGAACATACCGATCCCGGCCACAACTCCCGTCAGCGAGCCGTTGTAGAAACCGAGCCAGGCCTCCTTCCACACCAGCGCACGGCCCTTGCCGCTCGCGACCTCGCCGAGTGTCATGCCGCGCAACGTGACGGCGAGCGCCTGGCAGCCGGTATTGCCCGACTGGCCGGCCAGCACCGGCAGGAACAAGGCCAGAATCACCAGCCGGTCGACCGTCTCCTGGAACAGCCCCACGACCGCACCCGCGGCGAACGCGGTCATCAGGTTGAGTTGCAGCCACGGATGGCGGTACTTGAAGCTCTGCCCGATCGGCGTGGTGAGCCGTTCCTCCTTCTCCACGCCGAACGTCGCGCCGACCTGGGCGGTTATCTCGATCGCCTGTTCTTCGAACATCGCCTGACCGCGCACCAGCCCGATGAGCGTGCCTTGCGTATCGCAGATCGGATAGACCGGATAGTGCCGGTCGAGGACCTGCTTCATCGCGTCGTTGATCGCGGTTGCGGGTGCAAGCGTGAAAACATCGTGCAGCATCAGGCGTTCCAGCCGTGTGCTCTTGTCGGCGAACAGCAGGTCGCGCATGGTAATGAGTCCGACGAGCTTGCCCGCGTGGTCGACGACATAGCCGTAGGTGATGAATGCAAGCTTCACCAACGCGCGCAGCTGCTCGATTGTTTCGCCCACCGTCATCTCGGCGCGGAACGTGGCGTAGACGGGCTCCATCAGCCGGCCGATACTGCCTCGCGGATAGGCGCTGTTGCACTGCCACTGCCGGGCACGCTCGGGCGAAACCCACTCGGTCAGCGCGGCGACGGTTTCTGCCGGCAGCGCTTCCAGGATGTCCTGGGTGAATCCGGGATTGAGCTCGAGCAGCGCCGCCGCAACCACGCTGGGCGGATGGCCGGCGAACAGTTCGGCAGCCTCGTGCGGCGGGCGCAGCTTGGCTTCGGCAACCAGGGGCTGCCGCGGCAGCTCCTGCAGCTCGGCCCCGGTGGCGGCGGAATCGGAATGCACGTTCGCTCCCTGACCTGATTTCGAGCCGCAAACATACTGTGCGGCTGCCGCAGCGGCAACTGAAATATGTCCGTTCGCCTGACGCCCGCAGGGGCGCGGGCGGACACTGCGCCGTCCGCAGCCTTCAGGCTTCGACTCGGCCAGCCGACTCGGTCGCTTTCGCGGGCGCGCTTGCACCGAACACTGCGGTGACGAGCGCATCGCGCACCTCGTCCAGATCGAGCGCGTACGCGGCAATGAGATCGGCGCTGTCCGAGATGATCGTGTCCACGTCGCTCATGAGGCCATCGCTTGCAGAGATCCGGGATGCGAATCCCCATCGCGTCGCCGATCAACTCCATGGAGTTGACGCGAGTCGGTAACGACGTGCGACGTGACAGTAAGCAGGAAGACTTCCGCGGCATGCTGGCGCGGATGCAAAGCGAAGGCCATCTGCGCCGGACCACGCGGCCGATCAGTCCACGACATCTTTCCGCACTTTGCGACCAGGCGCCGACGGCGGTGCTGTGTGAATCGGTCGAAGACTATGACGCTCCGGTTGTTGGCGGTCTCTATCGGACTCGTGCCCGCACCGCATCCGCGCTGGGCTGGCCGGAGGCGGAGCTTGGCGCACGTTTTGCCAAGGCGATCGCCAGGCCGGTGCCGCCGGTCACGATCAGCGATGCGCCGTGCCAGGACTATTGACCTCAGCGTGCCGGCGCATGCCGAATTCGTGCTCGAAGGCGAACTGCTGCCGGTCGGCTGGAGCGCCGATGAAGGTCCGTTCGGCGAGTTTGCCGGGATGCAGGGTGATCTCAAACGCAACTCGCTGTTCCGCGTCAACGCGATCACCTATCGGCGCAATCCGATCTTCTATGCGCTGCAGATGCCGTGGGAGAACGATTGGCTGAACGGCCCGGCCACCGAAGCTGCCTGCATGCGCGTGCTCGGGCTCGCCGGCATTCAGGTGGCCGCGGTGCGCGCGACCGAGGGCGGCTGTTGCGGCTGGTCGGTGATCGCTTCGATCAGAAAGCGCGCCGGCGAAGGCATTCGCGCGTTCCGCTACGAGCGCATCGTGCCCGCCTTCCGCGACGAGGTCCGCCTGGAGGATTACCTGTGAGCGACGCCCCCGCCAATCCGCAGATCGTTCGGCTGATCGAGCAGACCTTGCGCAAGCCGGTGTACTTTCGTGACATTCTCGATGCGACCCGCAGCTATCGCTATCGCAGCGTGCTGCGGGCGTGGAGCGATGTGCGCGAGCGCCTCACGCTCGAACGCGACGAATATGGCCGATATTGGAGCGGGTCGGCGATCTCTGGAGAGCGCGTTCGTTAAATGCCTGTCGATTCCCTCGCTTGCCGTGCGCGCCTCGGCATGCAGGCCGAGGCCGTTGTCACCCATTTGGCGAATTCGCAGCAGGAGCCGATTGAGTACGTCCAGACGGTTTGATCTCGCCTCGAAGTCGGCCGCTCGATGGGCGTATGCGGCCAATGTGTACCCATATGCTGGGGATATACGGCATTGCGCCGAGCGACTACACGCCGGTCTACGTCAATTACAACGACGGCTTCTCTGCGCTCGGCGACAGCAATGTCGATGCTGCCATCGTCAATTCCGCGCCGCCGATTCCGGGGATCAAGGAACTCGCCATCCGCAAGTCGATCCGGTTGCTGCCGGTCAGCGACGACAAACGCAAGGCCTTTCTGGAGAAGTATGCGTATTACCGCGCCGGCATACTCAAGAAATCGGTCTACGACACCGCGCAGGACGTCGTCACGCTCGGAACCTACCTGATTGCAGTGGGCGTACAGGGCTATAGCATCGCCCGCCACGGTTGGATCGAGCGGCTCATCGCGTTTGCCGGCGGGCTGCTTCTGGTCAAGCCAGGGCTGACGAGCGACGCCATCGGTCTAATCTGCCTTGTCGTGGTGATCGGGCTGGCCGCCTGGCGCCGGCGTCGTGAACCCAAGCCGGCGGCGGGCGTGACCGAGCCTTCCGCCGGCGAAAAGATCGAACCGTCGTATCCCTCGTTTTCTCGAGCTCGGCGAGCACAACCCGACGCCGGGCTAGGCAGTCAGCATCGCTCATGCTATGGTGTCAGACATGGTATGAGTTGAGGTCGTCGCCCCGATAGGGAGGAGCGCGATGGACGGAAGCGCTGCCGGCATTCAGCGGCAGAGTCTGCGTGGCTTTCTTGCGATGGTCGAGCGCGATTTCCCCGGCGAGATCCTGCGCATCCGGGCGCCCGTGCGTGCCGACCGCGACATCACCGCGCTCGTCTTCGAACTCGAGCGAGCCGGTAGAAGCCCGGTCGTCGTCTACGAGAACGTCGAGGGGCACGCGATGCCCATCGTGACGAACGTCGCGGGCAACCGGCGGCTCCTCGCCGCCTGCCTCGGCGTCGAGGCGGCCGAGCTTCCGAGCGCGTTTCGCGAACGCTGTCAGAAGTACATTCCCTGCGAAGTGGTCGCCCGCGCCCCGTGGCAGGAAGTCGCGCTGGAAGGCGACCAGGTCGACCTCGGCAAGCTGCCCATTCCGCTGCACTTTCGCATCGACGCCGCGCCCTACATTACGGCCGGCCAGATCAGTGCGCGCGATCCGCTGACGGGCGTGGACACGACCGGCTTTCATCGGCTGATGGTGAAGGGGCGCAACCGCCTGGGCGTGTCGCTGCATTCGCGCCGGCGGATGTATGAATTCCACCGGCGCGCCGAACAGCATGGGCAGAATCTTCCCGCTGCGATCACGCTCGGCATCCATCCGCTCCACTACATGGGGTCGATGGCCTACGCTTACCCGCCGCAGGTGCGGAAGTTCGAGATCATCGGCGGCCTCTTCGGCGAACCGTATCAGCTCGCGCGAACAGGGGTTCAGGAGCTGGAGGTCCCTGCGGGGGCCGAGATCGTGATCGAAGGCGAGATTCTCGCCAACGTCAAGGAGCCCGAAGGCCCCTTCAGCGAATTTACCGGCTATGCCTCGTACCGCAGCACCGAGAACGTGTTCGTCGCGCACCGCATCCGCATGCGCGCGGACGCTGTATACCATTCGGTTGTCTCGGGGATGTCGCAGGACCACATCCTCGTGTCCTGCGTCACGCGCGAGGGCGAGATCCTCAACACGCTGCGTCGTAATTTGCCCAACGTTCTCGCCGTGCACGTCCCGCATCGCACCTGCGGTGCGTTCCTCGCGATTGTCAAGATGCGCAAGACGGCGCAGGGCGAGCCGCAGCAGGCGATCATGGCAGCACTCGGCACCGAGTTCTATACCAAGTACGTGATCGTGGTGGACGAGGACGTCGACATCTTCGACATGAACGACGTGATGTGGGCCGTGTCGACACGCGTGCGCGCCGAGCGGGACATGGTGTTCATCCCGGGCTGTAAGGGGGCGATCCTCGATCCGACCTCGGATCCCGCGACGTTCACCGTCACCAAGATGGGTATCGACGCAACGCGGCCGGTCGGTGAGGATTTCGCCGAACGACTCGTCATCTCCGAGGAGCAGCGCGCCCGGGTCCGAGGCATCCTCGAAGCGTCCGGCGTGAAGATTTAATCCGAAACGAACATCGCGTGCGTCGTCGCGCGCCCTGGCGAGGGATTGCAGGTGGCAACCGCAACAAGGCAAAGGAGGTTCTCGATGAAACCCGTTCGTGCAATTGCGCTCCTGGCCGCCGCGGGAATTGGTCTCGCGGCCGGACCGTTGCCGGCGCAAGAGAAGGTCAGCTTGCGCTTCGGTACCGTCGGCATCGGATCGGCCTGGTACAACTACGGTGCCGGTATCGCCGACCTCGTGAAGCAGCAGCTTCCTGCCGGCTCCTCGATCGACGTGCTGCCCAAGGCGGGCGGTGTCGGTAACATCAAGCTGCTTCAGGCCGGAGAAATCGAGATCGGCCTGAGCTTCGGCGTGAACTCGGCCGAGGCCTGCGGCGGGTTCGGTACGTTCAAGGACAAGCAGACGAACATCCGCGCCGTTCTGGGCGGGCTCGACACCTACTACGTGGGCACCTTCGTCACCAAGAAGTCCGGCGTCACATCGTGGGAGGAAATCGCGGCCGGCAAGAACAAGTTCCACCTGCTCACGGCGAGGCCGGGCGGGACCGGCGAACTGTCGGTCCGCCAGGTGCTGGCGCTGCTCGGCTCGAGCAAGGAGATGATTGCGCAAAAAGGCGGCCAGGTCGAGGCGACCGAGCGCAGCGGCGCAGCGGAAATCATCCGCGACGGCCAGGCGGATGGTTGGTCCCAAATCGTGACCAAGGGGCACCCGGGCGCAACCCAGCTCGTAACCATCAACGAGATGCGCGTGCTGGGGCTGCCCGACAAGGTGATCAAGGGCATGGTCGAGAAGAATGGCTGGGCTCCCGCCGTAATGCCAGCGAACACCTTCAAGGGCCAGACTGAGCCGGTGAAGACCGTGAAGGCGGCTACGAATCTGCTTGTTCGCGCCGACGTGCCCGACACCGTCGTCTACACCATCACGAAGACGATCGTCGAGAACGCGCCCAAACTGCGCAAGATTCACGCGGCGCTTTCGGATTTCGATCCGAAAACGGTGGCGGACCCGACCCTCAACGGCAACTGCCCGATGCATCCGGGCGCGCTCAAGTACTACCGGGAAGTCCACCTGGTGAAGTGACAGCGGCAAACGCCAGGGACCCGAGGAACAGGAAAGCTTCGTGGCGGTGTCGGCACGCTACTCGCGCCTGCTCCTCGGCGTCATTGCGCTCGCGCTCACGGCGGTCGAGTTCGCTCCCCTCGTCCTCGGCAGGGGACTCTACGAGATTACTTTTCTCGGCGTTCACGTCGGCGCCACGGCCGCCATCACGTTCCTGATCATCGGCTTCAAGGCGCGGCGCAAAGAGGACGAATCCGTTCCTCTCGCGGATATCGTTCTCGTCCTCCTTGCCGTTGCCTGCGCGGTCTATTTCGCGCTGCAGGGCCAGCGTGTCGCCGAGCGCATCGAGGGCGTGGACGAAGTCTATCTACTCGACAAGGTGTTCGGCACCGTTCTGATCGTGTTGCTGCTCGAGGCATGCCGGCGCGTGGCGGGGACCGTGCTGATGGTCCTCGTCGCGCTGTTCATCGCCTACGTCTTCCTGGGTCCGTATCTGCCCGGTGGTCTCTATCACCGGGGCTTGAGCTTCATGCGCTTCATCGATTTGCAGGTGCTCTCGACCCAGGGCATCTTCGGTACGCCGGTCTCGGCTTCGGCGCATATGGTGTTCTATTTCGTTCTCGTCGGTGCGTTTCTCGAGCGCTCGGGCGCTGGCCAGCTTTTCGTGGATCTTGCCTATTGCGTCACCGGTCGCGCGTGGGGCGGCGCCGCCAAGGCTTCGGTCATCTCCTCGGGGCTGTTCGGCACGGTATCGGGCAGCGCGGTCGCCAATGTGCTCGTCGACGGCATCATCACGATTCCGCTGATGAAGCGCACGGGGTTCAAGGCATCGTTCGCCGCCGCGATAGAGGCGACCGCCTCGACCGGCGGACAGCTCGCGCCGCCGGTGATGGGCGCCGCCGCCTTCATTCTGGCCGACATCGTCGGTGTGAGCTACGCGACCGTCGCATTTGCGGCGATCGTGCCTGCGGCTCTCTACTATTTGTCCCTCTACGTTCTCGTCGACAGCTACAGCCGGCGCATGGGTCTGGGACCGAATCCGGCGCTGCCGGTAGCGGAGGCCTTTGCCGGGCTGAGAGAGCGCTGGCACGTCTTGCTGCCCCTGGTCCCGATGATCTATCTGCTCACTCAGCAGTACTCGCTGATGCTGATCGGCGCGGTCACCCTCGTCGCGATCGTGCTTCTGAGTTGGGTGCGCATGTCGACGCGGCTAAATCTGCGGGCAATATATCAGGCGATCATAAATGGCGCGCGCGGTGCTACCGAGGTGGCGGTCCCGTCCGCCGTGGCCGGCATCATCGTCGGCGTGCTGATCCAAACCGGCATGGCGCTGCATCTGGAACGCTGGCTGCTCGACCTCGCGGGTAATTCGCTGATGGTCTCCCTGGCGGGCGCCATGATCCTCACGCTCATCTTCGGTATGGGCATGCCTACCTCGGCTGCCTATCTCGTCGCTGCCGTTCTGATCGGGCCCGCGCTTCAGAGCCTCGGAATTCCGGCGCTGGCAGCGCACCTCTTCATCTTTTACTTTGCGGTGCTCTCGATGGTGACACCACCGGTGGCACTGGCGGCCTATGCCGCGGCCGGGATCAGCGGATCGAATCTGTGGGTCACCGGTCTGGTCGCCTTCGCGATCGCGATACCCGGGTTGCTGATTCCCTACGCCTTCGTCTTCGACCAGGGCCTCCTGCTCCAGGGCGATATCGTGCATGTCGCGCGCGTCGTCGCGACGGCGACGATCGGCGTCACGTGTCTGTCGCTCGCCACCGGCGGGTACGCGTTCGGGCCGCTGTCCCGGCCGCAGCGGGTGCTGCTGTTCTGTTTCTCACCGCTCTTGATCGATCCCGGCGCGCTCACGGACTTGATCGGTCTCGGCGGGGTTTCGCTCGTGCTCGGTTACCAGGCCTGGCGTTTCCGGCTGTCGCGACGTGTCACAGCCTCGGTTGCGTCCGGCCGACCCTGATCGCGTTCGCGCAGCGCTTCGTTCGCAGTAACCACGCTGATGATTCTCAGGTTCGTATTGCGAGCCGGCAGCCCCTGGACTAGTTGTCGAACCCGCACGTCGAGCGCCTTGATCATTGATGTGGCGCGATCCGTTTGATCGGTCGGGCGGGAGTCGAGATTCTGCGACTGGTGCCGATATAACCGTCATGTCGCGTTTTCGCATTCGAGTAAAGCACTCCGCAGGGCGGCGCGGCGCATGTGATCGCAGCGGTGCTTGCCGAGTGGCTATGCGCTTCGATCGGACATGAGCGGACCGATCGCGATCGAATACGTGCTCGTTTCCGCACTGCTCAATGCGGCCTGGAGCGCGTATCAGGCCGAGAAGCAGCGGCGCTACGAGCGCGCCTACCGCGATGAGGCGGCTGCGGACGAGCGCGAACGGGCGCGCCGCGATGCTGCGCTCCGGCGCGACGAGGAGCGTCGTGCGCGCGAGGAAGTCGGGCGGCGTGCCGAGCGAGCGGCCGAGCTCATGCAGCGGGCGAAGAGCTACGAGCGTCGCCTGGAGCGCGCTCGCTCCCTGGCCGACGAGGCACGCAAGCGATTTCCGCAAGCGGGGTTGGAGGTTCCCGCACTGCCCGCAGCGCCCGCGGATGCGACCGACCCCGAAGCGATCCAGCGCTATATCGATGCCATGGATGGTTGCGCCCGGGCGACGGAAGAACGCATCCGCGCTCAGTCGGCGCGGGCGGCAGCTCATCAGGGTCTGGACGAGCTGATGAAGGCGATCGAGGCAACGGTCCAGTCCGAGCCTCGGACTGCCGCCGATCTTCTCGCGCTCTACGCCGAGCAGGTGCGTGTGCTGCAGGAGCCGCACGCGGCCCGGTCGATGGATCGGCGCGCGACCGCAGAGCGCATCCTCGGTCGGCTCGCGAGCGTGGACGAAGCGGCGCTGCCGCACGAGCTCGACGCACTGATGCGCAAGCTGATCGGGGCCGAATCCGACCAGCACGCCGAGATGTTCGCGATGGAGCTGCGCGCACAGGTTCAGCGCTGCAACGAGGCGCACGCGCGCGCCGAGGTCGAGGCGGTCGAGAACCGAAAACGCGAGATGGCCGGCGTTCTGGTCGCCGAGGTCTTGTCCGATCTGGGCTACGAAGTCGAGCCGATCGCCGAGACTTTGTTCGTGGCGGGTGGCGTGGCGCATTTCCAGCGCGCCGAGTGGGGTGACTACTATGTCCGCATGCGGGTCGACCCGGCCACGCGTAATGTCAACTTCAACATGGTGCGCGCGGCGAGCGCCAACGCCCCGCCGGACGCAGCGCAGCGCAAGCGCGACGAGGCGATGGAGGCGACGTGGTGCGCCGGAATCCCGAAGCTTCTGGCCGAGCTCGCCGCGCGCGGCATCGATACGAAGAAGCTGCGCGAACTCGATGCCGGCGCCGTGCCGGTGCAGCTGGTCGCACCTGAGACCGTCGATGCCTGCCTGCGCGTAAAGGGCGAAGCGCCCGCTGCGGCCGCGCCCCGGCAGATGGCGCGACCGATCGGCTAGGCGATGGACGACGCATCGCAGACCGGCCTGCCGAAGTGGCTCGCGGACCTCGACCGTTTGCTTGCGATCCGCTCGCACTTCGTGCTCTCGGGCAACATCCGCGACACGTTCCTGATCGAACTGGATGGCGCGCCGACGCTCGCACCGATGATGCGCGCGCTGTGGCTGCGGCTCAAGCAACGCGGCTACGCCTTCTTCGCGGTGTGGGATCGCGTCGACGGTATCTCGGTGTACCCGAAGGAGGCGGCGGCGCAGCGCGACGCGTCGAGCCTGCTCGACCTGAAGCTCAAGGACGACGGCACCATGGCGGCAAGCCTTGATGCGCTCTACGAGGTGATGAAGCGCGCGGTGTCGTTGAAGGAGGCTCGGGTTGCAGTGGTGGTCGATTTCGCCTCGCGCATTTCGGCCAACGCCCAGCATCCGAGCGCTGACGAGCAGCGCTTCTTCGTCGGCTGCGAGAAGCTTTCGCTCCACGCGGCACCTGTGATTCCGCGCCCGCAGGCTGGCGCCGCCGCCGAGGCCGCGGCGGATGCCCGTATGCCGCTATTCAACCCCGTCATCTGGCTGGTCAATCGCGAGCAGGACCTGCCGTCGTGGTTCCTGCTCGACTCGGAGCGGCTCACCACGCACGTCATCCCACGCCCCGACTACCAGACGCGGCTGGCGGCGGCCGAGGTGTTCGCGCCGCTCATGGCCGGGCACGAAGAAGCTGCTGCGGATGCGCGCGCCCAGTACCTGCGCACGTTTGCCGACAACACCGACGGCATGACGCTTGCCAGCATGGGCGATATCGTCCAGCTTGCGAGCCAAAGCGTGCTCGGCATCGCGGATATCGACGATGCGATTCGCAGCTACAAGGTCGGTGCGCTCGACAATCCGTGGAAGAAGGATTACCTCAAGGAGCGCATCCGCGGCGCGATGGTCGAGATCGAGGATCGGGTGAAGGGGCAGACCCAGGCGGCGACCAAGACGGTCGACATACTCATGCGCTCGGTGACGGGGCTTACCGGCGCGCAGGCGCGCTCGAGCTCGGGGCGGCCGCGCGGCATCCTGTTTTTCGCCGGGCCCACAGGCGTGGGCAAGACCGAGCTCGCCAAGACGCTCACCAAGATCATCTTCGGCGACGAGCGCGCGTATATCCGCTTCGACATGAGCGAGTTCGCCGAGGAACACAACAGTGCCCGGCTGCTCGGCGCCCCGCCGGGCTACGTCGGTTACGACGCGGGCGGCGAGCTCACGAACGCGATGCGCGAGAAGCCGTTCTCGGTGGTGCTGTTCGACGAGATCGAAAAAGCGCACCCGCGGCTGCTCGACAAGTTCATCCAGATCCTCGAGGACGGGCGGCTCACCGACGGGCGCGGCGAGACGGTCTACTTCTCCGAGTCGATCATCATCTTCACCTCCAACCTCGGCATCTACGTCGAGGGTCCGGACGGACGGCGTGTTCAGAACGTGCGCCCGGGCGATTCGTACGACAAGGTGGAGCGCAATGTGCGCGAAGCGATCTCGAATCACTTTCGCTACACGCTCGGGCGTCCCGAGATTCTCAACCGTATCGGCGAGAACATCGTCGTGTTCAACTTCATCGTGCCTGATGTTGCCGTCATGATCCTCGATGCGATGCTGCGCAACATCGCGCGCCGGGTCGAGGAGGAGCACGGCATGATGCTCGAGCTTTCGCAGGTTGCGCGCGGCAAACTGGTGGACGCCTGCCTCGCCGACCTTTCGCTCGGCGGTCGCGGCATCGGCAACCAGTTGGAGACGGCGCTCATCAATCCGCTGGCGCGCGCGATCTTCACGACCGACCTGAAGGGTTGCGAACGCGTCGTCGTCGCGGACATCACCGAGTGCGACAAGGTCTACACTGTCACCCTGCAACACTGACCAATCATCTCGA
>WYBJ01000244.1 GCA_011525945.1 Burkholderiaceae bacterium
GACGAAGGCGCGCGGCCGTATCTGGACGTGTTTCTGCGCGCGCAACAGCCGTATCTCGCCACGCTGCCGGCGGATCGCACGCCGACCGACGAGGAGATCACCCGCGCCCTCACCCGCGGCGGCGTGCCGGCATGGAACGAAGACGATTTTCAGCGCCTGCTCCACACCCTGGGCTGCGCGGGCTACGGCTGGTTGTGCGCGGACGGGGTGCGCAGGGAATTGGAACGCGCGGCGGCGCGCGACAGCTACGCGCTCATGGAGCCGCCCGCATGACCAACTGGTTCAGCCGCTGGTTCGACAAGCCCAAGCCGATAGCCAGGACCATCCTGCGGCAGCCGCCCGCAGCGAATCCGGCGGCAGAATCCGCAGCGCCCGCCGTTGCCGACGCGGCGGACGATCGAGCGCAGTCGAGCGGCTGGACTCCCGGCGCGCTCATCCTCGGCGAGTACCGGGTCGAGTGCGAGCTCGGGCATGGCTCGATGGGCACGGTCTACCTGGTGTCGCGCGCACAAGGCGCGGACCAGCGCTTCGCGGTCAAGCGCATCCGCGTCGCCGGCGACGTCTACCGGCGCAATTTCCTCACCGAGCTCCAGACCTGGCTCGACCTCTGCGAGCATCCGCACCTGGTTGGCTGCCGCTTCTTTCGCACGGTCGGCGATGAGCTGGTCATCTTCGCCGAGTACGTCGAAGGCACGGCGCTGTCGCGCTGGATCGACGACAAGAAGATCACCCGCATCGAGACGTTGCTCGACCTGGCGATCCAGTTCGCCTGGGGCCTGCACGCCGCGCATGAACAGGGCGTGATCCACCAGGATGTCAAGCCCGGCAACGCGCTGGTCGCTGCGGACGGCACGGTCAAGATTGCCGACTTCGGCTTGGCGCGCGCGCGGAGCGCGGCGGCATCGTCTGAGCACGGCACGATCGTCGTGGCGCACGCCGGTGGCCTCACCGAAGAGTACTGCTCGCCCGAGCAGGCGCAGGGCCAGCCGCTGACCCGCCAGAGCGATCTGTGGTCGTGGGGGGTGTCGGTGCTGGAGATGTTTGCCGGTGCAGTGACATGGCAAAGCGGCGTGCTGGCTGCCGAAGTCCTCGACGATTTTCTCGCAGCACAGGCAAGCAGCGGAACGAACGCGATTGATCGGCTGCCGATGCCGCCGTCGCTTGCTGCAATTCTACGGCGTTGCTTCCAGGACGATCCGCACGCGCGATGGGCCAGCCTGCGCGACGCCGCCGAGGCGCTGGCCGAAGTCTATCGCACCGAGTGCGGCGCCTCGTTCCCGCGCGCCATGCCCACGCCTGCGGCGCAGCGGCCCGATCTCGTTGCGCCGCTGGAGCGCGCGCTCCACGGCGGCGATTGGGCCGACCCGCGCGCTGCGCTCGTTTACGCCTTGAGGGCCGCTGGGCGTGATCCACACGAGGCCGACGCGCTCGTTCGGCGTCCCGAGGACGCCGGCAGCCGCAAAGCGCAAGCCGTCGGCGATCTCGCAATGTTCCTAGAAGCGCAAGCCATCCTGGAGCGATTGATCGATTCGGGTCGCCGGGACTTGAACGAGCGCCTGGCGATCATGTCCCTGAGTCAAGCGCTCGTGCATCGCTTCCTGGGCGACGTACCCGGCGCCGAGGGCGCCCACGACCGCGCGATCGCGATCCTCGACGCTCTGGTGTGCCATGATGCTCGTGTCGATCTCACCGATGCCCTTGCGGCCGCCTGCATGAATAAGGCCTCTGGACGCAGCGCCACGGGCGATCATCAGGCCGCGGCGGCGCTCTACGAGCGGGCCATCTCGCTCTATGAGGCGCTGGTTGGAAGGCAAGGCGCCCATCACCTGGCGAACGACCTGGCCCGGGCCTACACCAACAAGGGATACACCATCAACGCGCTGGGCGAGCACGCCCTTGCCGTCGCGCTTTTCGACCAGGCGATCGCCACGCGTGGCAGCGCGCTGCCGCCGGAGAACCGTACGCAATGGGATCTCGGCATCGCACGCACCTGTATGCACAAGGCGAATGCGCTGTGCGAGATGAACGACACGGAAGCCGCCTGCGATCTGTACGATCAGGCGATCGTCAGCTACGAGCGCCACATCGATGACGCGCAAGACGAAACGTTGGCCAATGAGATCGCATTCGTTCTCGTGAACAAGGCCAACGCATTGAGCGCACGCGGTGACAAGCAGGACGCACTGCTCCTGTACGAGCGTGCGATCGAGATGCGCGAGCGCTTGGTCGAGCACGCCGGCCGGCACGAACTCGCCAATGACCTCGCGCAAGCCTGCATGGCCAAAGCCGCCGCCCTTTGTCGATTCGGTGCTGAGCGCGACGCGCTGGCCCTGTACGAGCGAGCACTCGAAATCCGCGAACGCCTGGTCAACCTGGAAGGTCGCGCCGAGCTCGCCAAGGACCTGGCGATGACGTACACGGGCAAGGCCTATGCCGCGTGCGCCGTTGGCGACGCTCGAGCGGCCTACAAGCTTTACAGCCGCGCCGTCGCGACCTACCAGCGCCTGATCGAGCAGGAGCGCCGGCACGAGCTTGACGAGGATCTGGCACGCGCCTGCGTCAACCTCGCCACGATCGCCGCCACCTTGGGTGACAAACAAGCCGCGCTCGCGCACTTCGAGCGGTCAATCGCTATCCGGCAGGCGCTGGCGGCGGACACGGGCCGAAGCGATCTGGTCAACGGGATCGCCACGGCCTCTCTGCAGAAGGCGGCGCTCCTGGATTCGATGGGAGATCACGCCGCTTCGCTCGCATCCTATGACCGCGCTATAGCCGCTTTCGAGCGCATGGTCGGGCACGATGGCACGCACTTGGCCGCCGAATCGCTCGGGC
>WYBJ01000245.1 GCA_011525945.1 Burkholderiaceae bacterium
AGCTTCGCGGGCTTATTCCGCCCTCAACAGCATTTATCTTGATTCTGGCGCAGAATCACTGTAAGCTATTAAAAGCTGTGTAACTAGCTTAACTAGCCTTTAAAAGAAGATGAGAACCAATACGCTAACACAATCCCCGCCTTATGCCGTGGAAAGCGCCATCAAGCGCCTCGGGCAGGGCCTGCGCACGGCGCGGCTGCGTCGCAACCTGACCATCGAGGAGGTCGGGGAGAAGATCGGCGCAGGGACCCGCGCCGTATCTGATGCCGAGAAGGGAAAACCCACCACGGCGACCGCCGTCTATGTCGCCCTGCTCTGGGTCTATGACCTGCTCGAGCCGTGGAGCGCGCTTGCCGACCCGGCGCACGATGTTGAAGGTCTGGCGCTTTCAGAGCGCCGCGAGCGTGCCCGTCGCAGGCCGGGCAAGGATCTCGATAATGACTTCTAACACCGAATGCTATGTCTACATCGCCCTGCCGGGGCAGACGGCCTTTACCACCGCCGGCAAGTTCGTCATGGACAAGACGCGCCAGGGGCAGCCGCTCGGCAGATTCGTCTACGGCAGGAACTACCTTGCCAACGAAAAAGCCGTGCCGATCGACCCGACCGAACTCAAGCTCACGACCGTCACCTACGAAACCCAGAGGCAAAAGGGACTCTTCGGCGCGCTGCGCGATGCAAGCCCTGACTTGTGGGGCCGCCGCGTTATCGAACGACACCTGAAGTCGGCGGCGTTGAGCGAGCTTGACTATCTGCTGCACTCGCCCAACGACCGAGCAGGCGCGCTCGGTTTCGGCCTGAACCCAGAACCGCCTGCACCGTTGCGCGAATTCAACCGGACCATGGACCTCGAGAAGCTGCAGCAGATCGCCGATGCGATCATCGCCGACGAGGAACTCCCGGAGAACGATGCCGACGCGCAGCAGGCGCATGAGTTTCTTGGCGGAACGTCGATGGGCGGTGCCCGACCCAAGGTCGTCGTCGAGGATGAGCAAGGACTGTGGGTCGCAAAATTCAACCGCGTGGATGACAAGTGGGACTACGCCAAGATCGAGCGCGCGATGCTTGAGCTCGCCCGCGAATGCGGCATTCATGCCGCAATCTCCAGGCGCACCACCATCGGCGACCGCGACGCCCTGCTCGTCAAACGCTTCGACCGGGAAAAAGCAGAGCAAGGCTATCGCCGCGCAAGAATGCTAAGCGCGCTCACGCTGCTGCGCGCCGAAGAGAACGAGCGCGACAAATGGTCCTACCTCGTCCTGGCTGAAGAGGTCAGAAAACTCTCCGCACAACCAGCCGAAGATGCGCCGGAGCTCTTCAAACGCATGGCCTTCAATGCGCTCATCAGCAACGATGATGACCACCCGCGCAACCACGCCATCATCGCCCTGAACGAGAGCTGGAAACTCTCTCCTGCCTATGACCTGATCCCGTCAACACCGGTCAGCACCAGCCACCGCGACCTCGCCCTGCAATGCGGCGACCAGGGCCGCTTCGCCAATGCCAAAAATCTGCTCACCCAGTGCCGCAGGTTTCTCGTAGAACCCGACCAAGCAGCAAAACTCATCGACGAGATGGAAGCCACCGTCAAGGCCAGGTGGTACGCCGCCGCCCGTGCCGAAGGCGTTACCGAACAAGACTGCGAGCGCATCCGCGGCGCATTCGCGTATGAGGGATTCAGGCAGTAGCGACCCGACCGCCACCCGGGCGCCGGGCGGCGACGCGAGGCCCTGCGGCCGGACGAGGAGCGGTCGAGTCAGGCGGAACCGCGCAGTGTGCCGGCACCGCGCAGGCCACCATCGCAGCCTACGAAGCCGGCAGTCAGGCGATCCACGCGTCGACCGACGAGCTGTTCCCCGAAGCGGAACGCTCGATCGAGACCGACATCGCGGCAATCGACGACGACGACGGGTCCAAGGCGGACCTGATTGACGGCTCGATCGGGGAGCTGTCGGTGTTTCACGAGACTTTCGGTTACTACGCGCGGGGTGTCACGCCCGGCACCGCGGTGCTGCCCGAGGGTTGGCGCAGCCGGCTGGTGCCGTTCCAGTCGCCGTCGACGAACGGCGTGACGGCCCGCTGCCTCGAGCCCCATGATCTGTGGATCTCCAAGGCCATTGCCGGGGGCCCGAAAGACCGTGAGTTCTGTAGCGCGCTCGCCGCACGCGGCCTGGTCGAGCCCGACCTGCTGCGCGCACGATCAACAGGCCCTTCAGGTAGTGCGCCTCCGGGAAAACGAGTGCGACCGGGTGGTCGGGGGCGGCGGCGTTCAGCGGCGAGGTGCTCGAGAAACGCCCGGTAGTCGATCGCAAAGTCGCCTCGGGCTGCCCGACGAGGCGGGTTAGACTGTGGCGAGGACCGGCGCGCGCCCCGCGGCCGGGGAGGAACCCGCCATGACGCGATTGCGCAACCTGCCCGACGCCACCAAGGTGTACGACGTGTTCAAGCGCCGTCCCGACGTTTTCGTGGCCTTCACCGAGGCGTGCGAACGGATCATGCGGGCCGATTCGCCCCTCTCGCGCGCCGAACGCGAGCTCATCGGTGCGGACGCGTACTACCTGGCCGAGGCCGGCCCGCGCATCCGCGATCTCGGTTACGGTGCGAGCCTGGAGCAGTGGATGTGCGCCGGCGAGTGAACCGGGGCCGGGCCGGCCGGGCGGCGCACAAGTCCTGGCCGGGGCGCTGGCACCCATGAACGCTGGATCGATGCGCGGTGGGTGCACCGACCGCGACCGCCGCCGGCTGTTGGGGGGCGCCGTGGCCGCGGCCCTCGCGGGCGCCGGGGTG
>WYBJ01000246.1 GCA_011525945.1 Burkholderiaceae bacterium
CAACGAGGGGGGAGCATCGTCGTTCAATGCCAAGGTGGCCCGGCTGTGCGTCGACCATTGCGATTTCTCCCGTCCCCGCCTGGACGCCTCGGACGACGGGCGTCGCGCCCGGAATAGATGACTTGCAGGAAACAATTGAGGGGAAATTAACTCTCTTTTTTTCCTGCCTCACTCTCGCGATACTTCGGCGTCATGACGCCGCGAACCATCGCCGAGAAGATCCTGTCGCGCACGTCGGGGCGTCCGGCGCGCGCCGGCGACTTCGTCGTCTGCTCGCCGGACCTCGCCATGGGCACCGACGGTTCGGTACCCATGGCGCTCGACGGCCTCGCTGCGATGCAACGGGAGCCGGCCGGCCTCAGCCCTGCCTCGCGCTTCCTGTTCGCCCTTGTTGGCGGGGTTTCAGAAGCGCGTCATTCTGGGGATGTGACGCGGTTTGGTCCAACGCGGCATGAATAGAGCGGCCGCCGCGCAGCGGCACCGGATGAGCTGATGCAGTCGATCAGAACGGGGAGGCGTTGGGCGCAGCTTGGCGACGCGCGCTGGCGATGTCGTCGTAATGGCGCTTGAGTTCAGCGGCGTAGTGGCGTTCGAGGGCCTCGGTGAGTTCGCGCAGGAAAGCGATCAGTTCAGCCGCCGCTTCGGGCGGCAGTTCGAGGGGCAGACAGACCAGCGGCAAGTCGTTGGGTTGCAGCATGGCGATCACGTCGATGGGCGGCGGTCGGTGGCGCGCGCCTTCGACTTGCGCGCGGCACGCTCCTGTGCTTCCTTGAAGCGATAGCTCTTGCCGTCGAGGGCGATGATTTCGGCGCGATGCAGCAGCCGGTCGACCAGCGCTACGACGCAGGCGGCGTTGGGAAACACCTGGTTCCATTCGCCGAAGGCTTTGTTGGTGCTCAAGGCGATGGGGCGCTGCAGCTCGTAGCGGCGGGTGATGACCTCGAACAAGAGATCGGCATAGCGCGCGTCGTAGGAGAGGTAGCCGACCTCGTCGATGGCCAGCAGGGTGCAGCGGGTGTAGCGGCGCAGCCGGCGGGCCAGGGCCACGGTGGAGTCCTGGGCGGCGAGATCGTGCAGCATGTCGGAGGCGAGCGTGAAGCGCGCGCTGTGGCCGTGCAGGATCGCCTGGTGGGCGAGGTTTTTGAGCAGCAGGGTCTTGCCCAAGCCGTTGGGGCCGATAAGCACGACATTGGCGGCCTCGGCGAGGAAGCCGAGCGCGAACAGCTCTTCGATGGCGCTGCGGTCGCATTTGCTGGGCCAGCTCCAGTCGAAGTCGGCGAGGGGTTTGAAGGCGCCCAGGCGCGCGTTATCGAGGCGGCGCTTGAGCGAGCGGCGGGCGCGTTCGGTGTCTTCGATCTCGAGCACGCGGGCGAGCCATGGCTCGGCGAGCAGCGTGTCGGCCTGAGCGAGCAGGCCGTAGAAGCCGAGCCGGCGCAGGCGCGTACGCGCGCTGTCAAGACTGAGCGTCGCTGGGGTCGGACTCATCGGTGGTGGTGCTGGCCAGTTGGTGGTAATCGCTCAACGGCTGTGGCTGCACGGTCAGTGGCATGCGCGGGTCTTCGGGCAATGCCACGGCGATGGGTGGCCGTTGGCCGCGGGCGTGGGCGTGGGCATCGATGAAGTGACGCACGGCCCCCAGATGCGCGGCATCCTCGGCGAGCGCGGCGGCGATGGCCGCTTCGAGTGCCGCGGCGCCGTGAGTGGCGAGCAGTTGCAGCAGGCCGCGCGTGAGCACGCCGAGGTGGGCGCCGCGTGCGGCGGCGCGCACGAACAGCGTCTTGGCGCTCGGCGCGGCGTGCTGCAGCCGATCCTGCGCCCGATGCGCACGGGCCGCGCGTTTGTCGGCCACCAGGGCGGCGACGTGGGCCGCATCTTCGATCTGCGCGCCACGATCGAAACTACGGCCGTGGGTGGCGAGCACCTGCTGGCCGTCAACGACGCGCACGGTATCGAGGCTGGCGAGTACGGTCAGCGTGCGCTGGACGTGCGCGTGCGGAATGCTGTAGTCGTTGAGATCGAAGCGCACGTACGGTGTCTTGTGCGCATGCGCCGTCACCCGCTCCTCGCACGGGAAGGGCGTGCTCGGCAAGGCGAGCAGCTGCGGCTGTTCCTCGGCGAACGCCTCGCGCACGCGACGGCGGCGATCTTCCGGCCAGGGCCGGTCAGCGGCGGCCCCCTGGCACCAGGCCAACGCCTGCTGGTTGAGATCAGCGATATCGCGGAAGTGGCGCGCCGCGAAGAAGGCATCGCGGACATAGCGAATCGCCCGCTCGACGCGACCCTTCTCGTTACCGCGCGCCACCGCCACCGGGCGTGGCTGAAACCGGTGATACGCCGCCAGTTCCAGCAACCGCGGATGGAAGCGGATGGCGTCGTCGTGCCGCTCGAGTACGGCACTGCGCAGATTGTCGTAAAGCACCATCCGGGTGACGCCCTGAAAGTGGTTGAAGGCTTCGACATGACCCCCGATGAAGTACGGCATCGTGGCGCCCAGATAGAAGCGCAGGAACAAGTAGCGCGAGTACGCGAGCACCATCACGAACGCCATCAGGGGCCTTACCGCGCGGCCGACACTGAGCTTGCCGAAGTGGGCCCAGTCGACCTGCGCCTGTTCGCCCGGCAAGGTGCGCAGGCGCAAGTACGCTTCGGCCGCGGGCCGCGGCCGCAAGCGCGCCACGAGGGCCCGGAAGTGATCGGGGGCGCCGGGATAGCCGCGCTCGCGCACCATCGTGTACAAGCGCGAGGCGCGCAGCGTCGGGTACTTCGCCAGCGTCTCAGCGATGAACGCGAGGTACGGTTCCACCATCGACGCGCGCACCGGCTGGTGCGTCGGCACACCGGCCTGCGCCAGCACCCGCCGCACCGTGCTGTGGTGGACCCGCAGTTGCCTGGCGATGGTGCCCACCGGCCAGTGCTCGGTGGCGTGCAGGCGCAGGATCTCGGCTGCGAGCGCGCGCGCGATGGTCACCGGCGCGCTCCGTCATGGTCCGCCGCGCAACGGCCCCGTCCGCGCGAACCGCGATAGCGGCCGGCCACAGAAGCAGCAGCGTGGCAACGGTGCAGCAACGGGCGCATGGTCGGCATCGTTCCCCGCGGGCGTGATCGACAGTGCCGCCACTATCACCGCCATCACCGGCGGCAGGGAACCGTGATGCGTCACTTCCTGTGTTCGCCGTGCGCGCCACCGTCGCTGCCGCGCGGCGTGTCGGCTCGCGCCGCGGTAGCTCGTTTGGTAGCGCACCCCGGCCCGGCGCAACGACTCCCGCCGGCGAATGCGCGCGCAGTCAGCGGCGCAGTACTGATTGCCGTGGTCGCAGCGCCGGCAAATGCGCACCTGTTGCGCGCACCGCCGGCAGCTGTACAGCCGGTAGCTGTCTTCGCCCGCCCTCATGCACCCCGCACGCAGCGCTGGACAACGCCGCGAAACGCGGGCATAAAGGAAGCGCAAACGCGTCCTTGTGCCGCGCGAGCATGTAGAAGGCCCGGGGTTCTGCCAAGAATTCGCCCGGGCCTTCGCTTATCCGGCGTTCGGTCACGAGCATAGCGCAGCCGCCAGCGCGCGGCCCTCGTATCATCGCCGGATGTACATCACCGATCTCACCCACTTCCTTGACGAGAAGGGCGCCATCGCCCCGATGCCGGCGCCGGCGCGCCGCCTGGCCGAGTTTCTCGGACGCGTCGTGGCCGCGGCGAGCGCACCGGCTACCATGGACGAGGCTGGGGAATGCCACTGCAACAAGTGCAGGAAGGGCATCGTGGTCACGGAGATCGCGTCCGACGACGCCATCGAGTGGTTCTGCGAGCGCTGCGGCCACGAGGGCCGCATTTCCAATTGGCGACGATCGTTCTGGGATCTGTCGGCACTACCGAACAAGCGCTAACGCCAAATCCAAGGAGCACTACAGCGCGACGCGCGTTTCTGGGGATGTTTCGCGCCAACCCCCAAAATCGCGCGGATTCAGATCCCCGTCAACACGCCCTCGACCACTACGGCCCGACGTCGGGGTCGAAGGCGCAGGCACTGCAGTCCCGGGTCCGCGAATTCGCCCATCGACACGCGATCCAGCTGGTCGAGGTCGGTGAGGGCATCGGCCACCAGGTCCTGCTGGAGCGGGGCCTCGCCCGCCCGGGAGCGTTGATCGTCGGCGCGGACTCCCACACGGTCACCTACGGTGCGGTCAACGCGCTCGCAACCGGCGTCGGATCTTCCGACCTCGCCGGCGTGATGTTGTGCGGACAACTGTGGCTCCGGGTGCCCGAGTCGGTGCGGGTCGAGCTCCGAGGTGCGCTCGCGAGGCCAGCCGGTGCGAAGGACGTCGCCCTCCACCTCGTTCGCGCGTTCGGCGCAAGGGGCGCGAACGATCGCGCACTCGAGTTCTGCGGTCCCGGCGTGGCTTCGCTGGACATGGACGACCGCATGGTTCTCGCCAACATGTCCGTGGAAGCGGGCGCCATGGCGGGCATCTTTCCATGCGATGGCGTCACGACGTCCTGGCTCGCGAAGCGGGGCGTCGTGTCACCGGGCGGCATCGCGGCCGATCCGGGCGCCGGTTACGCGGATTCCATCGACGTCGACCTGCGCTCGATTACCTCACAGGTCGCTCTGCCCCATCGGGTCGACCGCGTCGTCGCCGACAGCGCGTTGCCGCGCACGAAGATCGATCTGGTCTATCTCGGCACGTGCACCGGCGGGCGCTTCAAAGACTACGCGGACGCCCTGGAGGAGTTGCGGGTGGCCGGCGGCGTGGCGCCGCACGTGAAGCTGGTGGTGACGCCGGCATCGGCGGAGGTCGAGGCGAAGATGCGCGCTTCGGGACTCCTGGCCGAGTTCGAGCGTATGGGCGCCATCGTCCAGCCTCCCGGCTGCGGCTCCTGCTGCGGCACCGCCGGCGTGGTGCCTGGCGACGGCGACAACGTGCTGTCGACCGCCAACCGCAACTTCCGTGGCCGCATG
>WYBJ01000034.1 GCA_011525945.1 Burkholderiaceae bacterium
GAACCTGGTACGAAGCGCTGATCCCGGTCGAGTTGTTGTCGTGCACCACGTTGCCGACGATCTCGACGCGGTCAGCCCCGCTGCCCGGCCCGCTCGCGTCAATCCCACTACCCGAATTGCCCCAGACGTGATTGGAGAGAACCTCGGCGTGTGCCATTCCGCCGATCGAGATGCCGGACGAACTGTTGCGATAGATGACGTTGCCCTCGAGCGTCGGGTCGTCGTTGCTGGTGGTGATGTAGACGCCGACATTCGCGTTGCCGTAGATCTCGTTGTCGCGCAGCGTGAGCCGGTCGGCATCGGCGCCGTTCGCGGCGTAAACGCCGTAGTACGCGCCGGTGATCGCCAGATTGGCGATGGTCACGTCGTCGGCGTTGGCGAACTGAAATACGTAGCTCGTGCCGCCGGTATTGCCGCGGTTGAGGATTGCCCGCAGACCTTCGTCGGTCGGCCCCTGGATCGCGACGCCGGAATCCTGTGCATCGATCGTGATGTTCGTGGTGAGCAGGTAGTAGCCGTCGTCGACCCGGATCACGTCGCCGGCGTTCAGGTCGTAGCTGTCGAGCACCGAGCGGATGCTCGCTTTCGGGCGCGACGGATCGAGGCCGTCGTTGGCATCGTCGCCGGCAGCGGTCGCCCACTGGTCATCGACGAACTCGTTGTCGTTGACGTAGTAGAACTTGATCGGCAGCGAGATGGTGAAGGACTGATCCGACCGATCCGAGATCGCGGGCGTCAGCGCGGATGCGACCTGGATGCGGTAGTCGGTCCCGGGCGCGAAGCTGCCCGCATCGACCAGCCAGCCGTAGCTGCCGTCGTTCGCTTCACCCAACGCGAGGTCGTTCCAGCTCGCACCGCCGTCGTCCGACCAGCTCAGATCGACGTTGCCGGCGAATCCCGCCGCGTGCCACTCGATGTTGTAGATCGTCCCCTGCGAGACGACTTCGCCGCCATTGGGCTTGAACACCAGCACGTACTGCGCGGGGCTCTTCGAGGCCTGCTCGGAATTGCCGTAAGCGCCGATGTTGACGTAGCCGCCGTTGGGCATCGGTTCGTTGTCATACGGGTCGCCCGCGGCGCCGCGATCGATCCCGGGCGAATGCACCGCATCGAGCGTCTCGACCCCGAGCAGGCGCACCGGTAAGCCGGTGGTCGCATCGCGCACCGGAGCGAGCGAGCCGCCGTGGAAGCTGCCGTACAGGCTCTGCAAGTGGAAGTCGTCGTCGCGGCCATCGTTCGCCACGCTGGCATAGCCGAGTACGCCGTCAGCCCCGTCCGGATCGACGAAACGCGGGTCGAGCGCGAGGCTGTTGGCATCGGTGAAGGTGGCCGCACGCCAGACGTTGAGCGTGGGTCGCGCCACCGCCTGCCACTGGCCGAGCGTGGACGCACCGGTGAGATGGAAGATGTTGTAGTCCGAGGCAAAGCCGAGTTGGCTGTTGCTGTCGACATTGACGCCAAGGCTGTCGTCGATCCAGAAAATGTTGTTGCGCAGGCGGATATTGCTGCTGGTGTAATAGATCTTGAGCAGCTCGCCGTCGGTTTGCTGCAGCGTATTGTTGGTGAGCGTGACGTTGCTGCCCCAGAGCTCCATCGCCTGGGTGGCGTTGTCGTACACGAGGTTGTTGCTCAGCGTGGTGCCGCCGCCGTTGTACTGCACGCCCTTCGCGTTGGAGTAGACGACGTTACCGATGAGCCCGCCGCTCGCGCTCGAGGTGATTCCCCAGCCCTGGTTGTCGTAGACGCGGTTGCGCTCGACCGTGCCAGTGCCGCCCGAGTAGATCCCGGTATAGTTGTCGTACACCACATTTTCGCGGGCCGAGCTGTAGTACAGGTAAATGCCGTAGTCGTTGACCCCGTCCTGCCCCCACACGGTATTGCCCGCGACCAGCACGTCGTAGTACGCGCTGATGCCGCCTTCGCTGTTGTCGTGCACCCGATTGCCGCGGTTGAGCGTCAGGTCGGTGTTGCCGACGATCGACTGCCCGGAGCCGCCCGAGATCGCGATCCCCCAGCGATTGTCGTACGCTTCGTTCGCTTCGATGTGCGCACCGCCGATGCCGCTGAGATCGAAGCCGTCTTGGCCGTTGGCGTAAGCGAGAGAGTCGGTCAGGCTGACCGCGGTCGCGCCCTGCACGTAGACGCCGTCGCCCTGGTTGTGATGCGCGACGAGGTGGCTCAGGTCGCCCATCGGACCGTCGAGCCAGATTCCGGTCGCGCCGTTGTTGTAGGCGGTGAGGTATTCGATATCCCACAACGGATTGTCGGTATCGATGCGCATGCCTTCCTGGGCATGACCGAAGGCCGTGAGGTAGCCGCCGGAGAAGTCGCGGCTATCGTTGTAGACGTAGAGCCCGCGCTGCGCATCGCGCAGCGTGAGGTGGCTCACCTCGACCAGGTCGGCGTCGTTCAACTCGACGAGCGCCCGGGTCCTGTCGCCGGGAATCGCCGGGAACAACTGCGCGATCCGGCTCGTATCGATGGGACCGGTGACGGTGAAGCCCTCGTCCAGACCGAGACCGAAATCGGTCGTGCCCGAGACCTTGAGCGCATGGATCATCGGGTAGTCGCCGGTATCGACGTGCACGACGTCGCCCGCCGACAGATCGTACACACGCACCAGGTTGACCGGGTTGGGCTTCGGTGCGGTGGCGAGCTTGCCGGTATTGCGATTGTCGCCGATCGCGGCCGGGGTGTACTCGTCGTTCGCATCGCTGCGATCGTCCACCCAGTAGTCATGGCCGTCCTCGGGCACGGTGAACGTTTCCTGGCTGCGGTCGATCATCGCTGCATTGGCGACGAGCGAGACCTGGATGCGCAGTCCGTAGGTGCCGAAGCCGAGGTTCGCCGGGCTGGATTCGGGAATCCAGGTGTAGACGCCGTCGTCCGCGGTGGCGGCGGCGATGGTGGCGATCAACGCCGGGCCGTCGGCCGTGTCCTGCAGCAGGTCGATGCGGATCGGCGATTCGGCGCTGTTGCCGAACGTATCCCAGAGAATGTCGAGCGGTTTGTCCTTCTCCAAGTCGGCATACAGATCGGGGAAGCGCAGCGCGATGCGCGGCGCGCCCGCGAGGCCGACATCGGTGGCTTCGAAACCGAGCGCGCCCTGATCAGCGCCGTCGGCCTCGCTGCGAACGTAGACGAAGGCCTGATCGAGCCAGGCGTCGTTGCTGCCGCCGCTATCGCGGTCGGCGCGGAAGTGGAACTTGGCGAAACGCGCGCCGACCGGAATATCCGCGCGGCCGCCGGTGAGCGACCAGCGGTCGGTCGCGTTGTCGGCCGCTGCGGTCATCGTGCCGAGCGTGCCCAAGCCTGCGCTCAGGAACGTGACGCTCACTTCGCCGCGATCGACCTGCGCCTCCGCGAGACTGCGCAAGCGGCCGCCGAACACGACCTCGAGATCCTGGCTGTCGAGCTCGGCCGCGCTGAACCCGGCGGCAAGCAGATCCACGGTCTGCTCGGCGAAACCTTCCTCGACATTGCCGGTGCTGAAATACTTGCCGCCCTCGTAGGCCAGCGGCGAAGCGGTGCGGATCGCCGCCCCGGTGTTCGCCACCCAGTTCGCCAGGTCGGCCTCGAATCCGGGGTTCGCGAGCAGATTGGTGTAGCCGGGCGGCACGCCGTTGTCGGCGCGCGGATCGCCGGCATCGACCGTCGGGCTCGTGTGCCGCAGCTGCGCCACCGGCGCGTAGATCGCGAAGTTGTCGTGCGCGGGATCGACGAACGCCGGGCGCGCCCAGCCCGGATTGACCGCGGTCGCGCCGATCGAATGCAGATCGAACCGCGCGATGTCGGCCTGCCAGTCGAGCACGTCGGTGAAATCCTTGGTCCAGTAGCCGACCTTGCCCGCGCCCGTGGCGTAGAGATTGTTGTAGTCGCTGAAGAAACCCGCCTGCGAGTTGTTGGCGACGTAGATGTCGTAGCCGGACTGCGCCCACATCACGTTGCCGCGCACTTCGACTTCGCTCGAAGCGCCCTCCACGCGCACGTTGTCGCCGCTTGGCGCATAGAACGTGTTGTTGAAGATGCGCACGTCGTTCTTGCCGTTCACGAGGACGCCGAAGCTCGTGTTGCGGTAGAGCTCGTTGTGCGCGATGCGTTGCTCGGAGGTCGCGGCGATCGCGGTGCCGTTGCCGGCGAAGCGGTTGAACTGAATGAAGCCGCTGAAGTCGTTCACCCCGACCGTGTTGTCTTCGATCCGATTGGCGAGCGCGAGGTTTGCCCCGCCGAGTGTGCCGCTGCCCGTCACGCCGGTCGCGTTGGCGCGCACGATCTGGTTCTGCATGCGGCCGGCGAGGTTGACCCCGGTGGCGTTGTCCTCGATCACGTTCGGCTTGCTCGTCTGCGCCGACAGCATGCCGAGCCCTTGCGCCGGATCGGCCACCGTCGCGAGCACGCCAACGGTGTTGCCGAAGATGCGATTGCCCGAGAGCACCGCGGCGTTGGCGTAACGCACGCCGGTCGCAGCACCGTGGATGCTGTTGTCCGCGATCGATCCCGTTGGCGCCGCGTTGATGTCGACGCCGATGCTGCCGGCGGAGATGTCGTTGTCGCGAAGCGTGAGCTCGCTCGGCACGTTCAGACGCACACCGGTCGTGCCGCCGTGGATGTCGTTGTAGGCGACCGTCAGGTTGCTCGGACCCACGCCGGGCGCGACCCCCGCGGGGACGAGATCGAGGCCGGTAGTCGTGCCGTCGAGCGTATTGCGCTCGATGCGCGCATTCGCGACCGCGCCGACGAGCTCGAGCGCGCTCGCACCCGACAGCGTGCTGTAGACCACCTGGGCGTTGCTTCCGCCCTGCAGGCTCACGCCGCCTTGCACGGTCGATTCGCTCAGCGTGAAGTTGATCGCGCCTTGCACCGTCACGGCGCCCGTGATGTGCAGGCGCTGGATCGTCACGTTGCCGGCGCCGGACTCGATCACCACCGGACCCTGCACCGTCGCGCCTGGTCGGCCGTAGATCAAGATGCCGGCATCCTGCGTCGCCACGGTGAAGCCGCCGGCGTGATCGCCCTCGACCACGATGACATCGCCCGCGCCGAGGTTGTAGGCATCGAGGATGTCCTGCACGCTGATGCCGGCGTGGGCGTAATGCACGTTGCCGACCGTGGTGTTCTCGCCGCGCGCGTAGATCTCGGGGTTGCCGGCGATGACATCCTGCCACACCACTACCGCGCGACCGGCGCTGTCGGTCGCGACGGCCAGATTCTGAGCGGCCTTGCCGGTGACGCTGATGCCGTCGGGCGAGGCGTCGTCGGGCATCACTTCGGTGAAGGTCGAGCCGTTCCATTCGAGCGCGTACAGGTTGCTCGGCCCGGTTTCGAGCGGGGTGCGCGCCCATAGCAGGTGCAACGCACCGCCGCCGGTGGAAAGCACCGGATGCGCCGGCCGATCCGGCACACCAAATACGAGGCGCGTGCTCGGCGTGCTGCCCGCGTACTCGACCGCGACGATCGCCGCCCCCTGATCCGAATATGCCTGCCAGGCGACGTACAGCTTGCCGTCGTGGTACGCAAGTGTGGGCTGCGCACTGAAGCTCAGGCTTCCCGCGAGCGATGCATCGACTGCGCCGCTCACACCGCTGCCGGTGTGCGAATTCGAGCGCCCGGCCCAGGCGCCGGCGTCGTACTCCTTCATGAACACCTGGCGGATCGCGCCGCCGTCCGGCGCGGTCCACGCAAGCGCGATACGCGTACCATCGGTTGCCGCCGCCAGCTCGCGAATCTTGCCGCTGCCGTTGAAGTCGGAGATGCCGTCGGCGCTCGCCGATCCCGCGCCGAGCTCCTGCCAGGCGCCGCCCACGTAGCCCTTCACGTAGACCTGGGTGACGCCGCTCGAATCGTCCAGCCACGCGACCACCGGGCCGAGCGCGGTGGCGAGCACCTTGGCCGATTGCGCGGAGCCCGTGCCGGAGATGCCGGACGCGCCGAGCGAGCCGCCGAGCGCGATCCAGCCGCCGGCGCCGCTATTTGCCGCCGCATCGTATCGGGCGAGCCGAATGTCGGTGCCGCCGGCATGCGCCTCGGTCCAGGCGACGTAGATATTGCCCGTGGCGTCGACCGCGACACTCGGGTCGAACGACGCCCCGGCGCTCGCGCTGATGCCGCCTTGCTGCGCGCTCCCGCCCAGGCTCTGCCAGCCCAGAGCGCCGTAGCGCGAGGCGTAGATGTCGAGATTGCCGTTGCGGCTGTCGGCCCAGACCACCACGGCACCCGCGGGACTCATCGCCACCTGCGGCGCGAACGACACGCCGGCGTTTCCGGACACGCCACGCTCGCTGGCGGAACCGCCCATGTCGGCATAGCGGCCGCGGTGTACCAGGTCGGATGGCAGATCGGCTGCCGCGCGCGTGTTCGTATAGTCGATCGGAACCACGGTGGGTGCGGGGGTTGGCGCCGGCAGTGTGAAGCTTGCATCGTCACCGGGGTTACCGAAGTCGACCAGGTTGGCCGCACCGCCGCTCGCTTCGGCAACCGCGAAACCGGCAAGCGCCTCGATTCTGTCGTTGCCGCCCTCGCCGAACAGCAGGTCGTTGCCGCCCTGACCGAACAGCTGATCATCGCCTGAGCCGGCTTCCAGGCCGTTGGTGCCGAGGTCACCGTAGAGATAATCGACCGCGCTATCGTCGCCGCCGCCCGCGAGGCTATGACCGTAGATCGCGTCGTGCCCCAGACCGCCGATCAGGATGTCGCTGCCGCCGCCGCCCTCGAGCGTGTCGTCGCCCGCGCCGGCGTCGAGGATGTCGTCGTCGAGCCCGCCGAAGAGCTGATCGTTGCCGGCAAGACCCGACAACCGATCCCGCCCGGCTTCACCGTAGAGGGTGTCGCGACCATCGTCCGAGCCGATCAGCGTATCGTCGCCCGCGCCGCCGTAGACGAATTGCTGATCGCCGTAGCCCGCGTCGAGCCAGTCGTCGCCGGCGTCGCCGTAGAGCGTATCGGCGCCGAAGCCCCCGTAGACGAGGTCGTCGCCGCCGTAGCCGCGCAGGATATCGTCACCCCATTCGCCGTAGAGACGATCGATGGCGTTGTCGTCGGGCGCCGATGACGACGTGGCGGGTTCGTGCCCGTGCAACTCGTCATCACCCAGGTTGCCGTACACGGTGTCGGCGCCGCTGCCGCCGTAGATGAGATCGCCGCCCGCGCCGCCGTCGATCTCGTCGTCGCCCGCGCCCCCGGAGATGAAATCGGCGCCGCCTAGACCCCAGATCTTGTCGTTGCCCGCGCCCGCATCGATGGTGTCGCCGAAGTGCGTGCCGTCGAAGAAGTTCGGATCGCTGTCCGCGCCGCTGTCGGAGCCGAAGATCCGATCGTCTCCGTCGCCGCCCAGCACGATGTCGCCGATGCCAAGACCTGCGACCAGCAAATCGTCGCCGCTACCGCCGCTGAGCGTGTCGGCGCCGGCCTCGCCGTAGAGCTGATCGGCGTAGGCACTGCCGGTGAGGGTGTCGTTGCCGCCGCGCCCGTAAATCGTGACACCCGTCAGGAGATTCGCGGCGTTGATCGTATCCGCGTCCTCGTCGCCGTAGAACTCGGGCATCGCGCCCAGCACGCTGCCCGTCATGACGACCGTGGACCCGACGCCCGCGTCGGCGTTATGCCAGTCGCTGTGCACGAACAGGCGGCCGACGGCAAGGAGACTCCCCGAGATATCGATGTCATCGCCGACTTGCAGAGCGACCGAACCGCCGAGCGCGGTCACGGCGTGACCCGCGCCCACGAGAAGGTTCTCGCCCGCCGCCTGACTGTCGCGCACCGTCAGGCGGACATGCCCTGCGTTCGCCAGCAAGTCGTCGATGACGAGGCCGGCCGTGGTTTCGGTGACGTAGACATCCCACTGGGCGTGCGCCCACAGCTCGCCGGCGCCGGAATGCGCGGAGTCGATCTCGACATCGTTCAGATGCGTTCCGATCCAGCCAAGCGTGGCGGTGAGCGTGATGTCGTCGCCGCTCACATCGGCGGCGGCGTCGCCGAGCGCATCGACGATGCTCACCGGCGCGCTCAGCGTGACGTCGTTGAGCGTGGAGGTGATCGCGCCCAGGCGCATATCGCCCTGCGTTTCGGCGAGCACGATATCGCCGTTGACTTCGACGTCGATCTCGCCGAGCCCCGTCAGGTTGGTATTGCCGATGAGATGGATCAACTCGCCGCCGAGATCGCCGTTGACGTCGATGTCGTTGCCCGCCTGCATCAAGGCGATGACGAAAGTCGACTCGATCTTCGTGCTGCCGGTGCCGAACATGCCGGCCGGCAGATTGAGCACCTGGGCGCCGGCGTCGGGGCGGAAGTGCCTCACGTAATCGGCCGCCGCCGGATCGATCGCGACCGAGGGCGCGTACATGTCCACGGTGAGCGCGTAACTGAACGAACCGGAGACCGCGGTCTGCAGCACGGCCTCGTGCAGCGCAAGGCGTAGATCATCGCCCGCGACGATCTGACCCACATCGACGCTGAAACCGGCTGCGGCCGGATCGCGCTGCAGGCCCGTGAGCGAGAGATAGAGATCCTGCCCGGCGGTCGCATCGAGTCCGGTCGGCCGCCCCGGGCTCTCCACCAGCTCGACGTTGATCGGGCGATCGATGAAGGTCTGCCCGAAGAAGCCATACGTGCCGATGCTCGTGCCGGCGTCGAGCAGCGTGCGGTTGCTGCGCACGATCGCCTGCGATCCCGTCGACCAGATGCCGCCGCTCGCGTTGGCGATGATGGTGTATCCGAGCGGGTTGTCGATCAGCCCGTTCAAGGTGAGATCGGGGGCGGCGGATGCATGCGTGTTCTCGATCGTGATGTCGGTCGGGCCGAAATCGTGCGCGATGTCGAACTCGAGTGCGATCTGATCGACGTTGATATCGACTTCGGCCTTCGGATCGCCATCGCGGTCGATCGGATCGAGGTTGTTGATCTTCAGATCGTGGCTCGAGCGGTTGGTGATATCGACCTTCTCGAAGGTGTGGCGTACGGTGAAGGTGCCCTGCGTGCCCTGGATGCTTCCCGGCTTCGTCGGGTCGAGCGCGTTGACTTCGAACAACGCATGTCCGGGACTGTTGTTGAAGATGCCGTCGACCGAAATCTCGCCCGCGACGGCACCCGCCGTCTGACCGCCGTTGACGCTCACGTTGACGGCCTTGGTGATGATGCCGTTCGCGTCCACAACCAGCTCCGCCTTGCCCGAGAGCAGAATCACGTCGGAGTCGAATGTGATCTGCCGCACCGGGCTGCCGCCTGGGTGATAGTCGCCACCGGACACGGGCCAGGCGCCGAAGTAGTACCAGTTATAGCCGCGGCCCGGCTCCTCGGCATACGCACCGACGGTGAGGTTGTTGCTGGCGAAGGTCGCGTCCGCCAGCCCCATGATCCAGGCGAGGTGATCAGCGGTGAAGTAGGCGTGCGCATCCGAATCCGAGAGCGCCTTGCCGTCGGCGATCGCCTCGACGAACGTGTTGACGCGCCGATTGAAGGCCTGCACGGTAAGCGACTCGATGCCGGTGACGACTGCGCCCGCGTCGACATCGATCAGGGAGCGGGTATGCAGGAAGATGCCGTTGTCGGCGTTGGTGTCGGCGAGCAATCCCCACGCCTCGGCTTCACCGGTGACCTCGATGTAGCCGCCGTCGGTCTCGGCCTTCAAGACCGCGTTGTCGTACGCGTACACGGCGGCGTTGTCGTCGACATGCACGCGCGTCTGCTGCCAGTTGCCGGCGGATCCGACGGTATAGTTCGCGTCGGTATCGGGCCGAATGGCGAAGCCGCCGCTGCCGCTGTACGCCTTCACCTTGCCGTCGAGACTGGTGTTCGCGGTGAAATCCAGATTGCGCCCGGCGTAGACCGAAGCGCCGGTGCCAACGTCGACCGTGGTGGCGTAGTTGATCACCGCGTCCGCATCGCCGTCGGCCGCCGAGATTGCCCCGCCGCCGATCGAATAGGCGTTCAGATCCGCGTAGAAGCCTGCGCTCGCCGCAATCGTGACATCGCGCGCCGCGCTGACGCGGGCGCCTGCCTTCAGCCCAGCGGTCGAATCCTGCGTCAGGTGCACATCGGGGTCGGCGTCGCCGTAAGAAACGATCCCGCCCGCGGTGGTGCGGGCCTGTGCGCCGCCGGCAAGCCCGGACGAGGAGACGAGTGTGAAATCCGCGCCAGCGGTAACGACGGCATTGTCGCCCACGGTGGCACTGACGCTCGGGTTGAGGATGCTGTTGGCGGAGGTGAACTCGAAGCCGGCAAGCAGCGCGCCGGCGCTGCCGGTCGCGTAAGCGCGCGAGAGCCCGTTGCTGCCGCCCTGGCCGGCGAAACCGGACACGCCGCCCGCGCCGAGCAGGTTGTGCGTGCCCGAGCCGGTGGCGGTGAAGTCGTAATAGAAGTAGTGCTGGCCCGCGATCGGCTGGCTCTGTGCGTTCTGGTTGCTGAGCTGGATCCCGGCGTCGCGCAGCCCATGCACGCCGGCGACCCCGGCGGCGTTGATATCGACCACCGCGCCGCTGGGTGCATCGAGCAGGCGCAGGTGCGTGCCGTCGATGACGTCCGCATAGTAGGTCCGCAGCGGTTGCAGGCCCGAGATCGGTATCTCGCCGGCGTCGCTGATGAAGTGTGTGCTGTTGGCGGGCGCGCTGCCCAGGTCGACCGCGGAGATGAACGTGAAACCGAATACGGGATCGGGTGCATCCTCGCTCAGACGGAACGAGTCCGCGTCCTCGCGCATGACATAGTAGGTCTGCCCGCTGACGAGTCCACCCACCGAACCGCCCTGGCTGCGATACGTGACCGCATCGCCATCGTCATAGCCGTGGCCGCGGATGGAGATCAGATCCTCGTCGGCGTTCACCGACGCCGGGCCGAATTCCAGCGCCGGCGGCGCGATGTAGCTGATCGCCTGGTTCTGCGAGAAGCCGTGGCCCACGGTGATGACGTTGTTCGTGCTGTCGATGAGGTTCGGGAAGACGATTGCGTTCGCCACGGTCGCCTGCGCCGCGCTCGTGTAGAGCTTGATCGTCTTGGCGTCGATGACACGCGCGTAATACGCCGAACCCGGTGTCAGCCCGCCGATCGCCTGATCCGCACCCTCGTTGCCATAGAACACTTTCTGGCCGTTCGCGAGCTGGTGCGGGCTCGAGAAACGCACGACGTCGCCGTCGACATCGACTTCGCGGCTGGTGAAGACCGAGCCCAGGCGCAGCACGTCGTTGCGCGGCTGGCTGGCGATCGTGGCCACCGGGATGACCGCGTAGCTGGAAAGCTCCTTCAACCCGCCGATGAGGGGATTGCCGGTGAGCGTCAGGGGACCGAGCGGAATGCCGCCCGCCCAATAGGTGATGCGATCGCCCAGCTCCAGACCGTGCGCGCCGGGCAGGTCGATCCAGTCGTTGGCGACGCTCACCGCCGAGCCCGCATCGAACGTGCCGTCGTAGATTTGAATGTCACCGTTGCGCTGCGCGCGGACTTCGATCGAACCGGTCGCGTTCACGTTCGCGCCGTTGCCGACCTGCGCGGTGACGTTGCTGGTTTCGTCGACATCGGCATCCGAGGCGCCGCCGCTCACACCGAGCGACAAGGTCACGCCTTGCGCGTCGGCGTCACCCTCGGTGAACGCCGTCGCCTTGACCGCGATGTTGCCGTTCACGTCGATGTTCGCGCCCGCGCCGATCTCGGCCTTGAGCGCCGGGTTGACGGTCGCCTGGCTCACCGAGGCATTGGCGCCGACGAACAGGCCCCCGCCCGAGGCTTCGGCTTCGGCGTCGGCGCGCTCGGACACGCTCGCATCGACATTCAGCCCGCCACCGGTGATCGTGCTCGCTCCGGTGCTCGCGGTGACGTTGCCGCCGCTGGTCGCGGTGGTGTCGGAGACGCCGATGCCGGCGATGAGCCCGATCGTGAGCCCATTCGACTGGGTGATCGCGCGATCCGCGCTCTCGGCCAGCACGTTGACCACCGTATCGGCGTTCACCACCGCGCCATCGCCGATCGCTGCGGTGACGACCGCATTCGCCGTTGCCTTCGGAATCGTTCCCGACCCGGCCATGCCAAGCGCGCCGGTGACGGCTTCGCCACGGGCTTCGGCCCCGTCATCGGTGGTGTGGATCGCCTGCAAGGTGACGCTGCCGCCGGCATCGAGCGCAGCACCCCCCGCGGTGGTCGCACTCACCGCCGGCGCAACGCGCGCCGTTGCAACCGTGCGCCCGACCGCGGCCAGGCCCGCGAGGTTGGTGCCTTCGGCGTCGGCATACGCTTCGCCGTCGTTCGACGCCTTGACCACGATGTCGCCGCTCGCGTTCACCGTGCCGCCGATCGACGCGCCGAGGTTCTGCACCGAGATCGCGTTCGAGTCGGTGCCGATGCCGGAGATCGCGAGCCCCACGCCCGGGGCCACGGTGTCGCTGCGGGCGTCGTTCTCGGCGATCGCGTTGATGCGCACGTCGTTGACGTGCACCGTCGATCCCGACACGAGAGTCGCCGTCAGCGGATCGGAATTGAACGTATTGGCGCTGGTGCTGACGAAGGTGCCGCCGGCGATCGCATCGGAGAGGATGATGCCGATGCCGGCAAGGCTGACGGTCAGGCCCTCGGCGGTCGACTTGGCGTCGTTGCCCGCGCGACTGTCGATCGTGAGATCGCCGCCGGCATTGATGTCCGCGCCGGCGCCGCCGACCCGCGTCTGCATGTCGGTGGTGGCGGTGGCTTTGCTCACGGCGCCGTTGCCGGCGAGGAGGCCGCCGCCGGAGGCATTGGCGCTCGATTCGGCGTTCATTCCGGCGATGCGGCCGCTGCCGTCGTCGTTGTGCCGCGCGCTGACTGCAATGTTGCGCGTCGCGGTCACGTCGGCTGCGCCGATCCCGGTGTTCATCACCGGGCGCAGCGTCGCTTCGGCCTGCGAGACTCCGATCGAGAGACCGGCGAGTTGGACCGAGATGCCGTTGGCGTCGGCCGTGGCGTCGGCGAGCGACACGTTGGCGATCAGTACGTCTCGGCCGGCGTTGACCGCGGAACCGTCGTTGATCTGCGCGCCGAGACTTGGCGTGACGGCCGCGGTCGCCTTGTTGACTTGGCCGCCGCCGAGGATGCCGCCGCTCGCGGCGTCGACCACGGCGCTCGCGATTCCCTCGAAATCGCCGTTGAGCACGACGTCGTTGCCCGCCGTGATGGTTGCACCATTCACCGCCGTGGCCGCGGCGCCGCCGATGAGGGCATCGGCAAGGCTCACGCCGACGCCGCCCAAGCCGATCGCGGTCCCCGTGCCGTCGGCGTTCGCGTAATTGTCCGCCAGCGTGTCGAAACGGATGTCGGTGGCGGCTTGCACGACCGAACCACCGCCGACGCTCGTCGCCATGTCGAGCGTCACCGTGGCGTCGGCATCGGCGCCGCTGCCGGCGAGCAATCCGCCGGCCGAGGAGCGCGAATACGCGCGCGCGCCGTAACCCGAGCCGAGCCCGTCGTTGTGGCTTGCGGTGAGATCGATATGGCCCGAGACCGAGCGCACATTGGCATTGGCGCCGATCAGGCTCGCGACGCTCGGCGTGACGACCGCGTCCGACACCGAGCCGCCGGCTGCGATGCTGCCGAGGGCCGAGCCTTTCGCGACCGCGTCGGCATCGGCGATCGAGATCGCGCTGACGTCGATGTCCCCGCTCACGCGCACGGTCTGGTTGCCGCTGAGCGCGGCGGTCACCGTGCCGTCGGAGGTTGCGGTCGCGATCGCCGCCGATCCCGCCCCGACGATGCCGCCGGCAAGCGCGAACGCGGAGGCGTCGGCGAGCTCCTGCGCCTGCGCCTTCACCGTCAGCGAGGTCGCGCCGCTGGTATCGGCGGTTCCCACCGAACCGCCCATGCGCGCCTTGCTGCTGCCGTCGGTCTTCGCTTCGGCTTTGGTCGCACCGAAGCCCGCGAGCAGCCCGATGGCGGTGCCGAGCGGGCGCGCCTTGGCCGCATCGGTCGAGAGCGATTCGACGATGATGGTCGAGCCGCTGAAGAGCGAAGCACCGGTGTCGACGTGCACGTCGACGTCGGCGCTCGAGGTCGCCGTGGCGTAGACGAACTTGCCCGACACGCCGAGCGAGCCGCCGGGCGCGAAGCTCACCGCGCGCGCGCCTTGCAGGTCGGCGACACCGTCGGCGTCGTTGCCGAGCGAGATCGTGCCGCCGCTGCCGGTGGCGTTGTGACGCGCGCGCAGGGCGATGGCGCCGGTGGCGTTCACCACCGCACCCGCACCGATGGACACGTCCATCTGCGCGCTATTGGTCGCGCTGCCCAGACCGACGCCGAAATCGGCGGCGCCGCCGAACGACGTGCCTTCGCCCTCGGCGTAGGCGTCGCTGTCGTCGGTGGCGCTGACGAGAATCAAGCCGCTCACGTTGACTTGCGCGCCGCCGCCGATGCGGGCATCGACGTGCGGGCTGACGGTGGCGGTGGCAATCGACGCGGTCGCGGCGATCCCCAGACTGCCGGTGGTCGATTGCGTCACCACGGGCGCGCGCGATTCGCCGTCGGCGAGAATGGTGAGCCCGGTCGCGCCGGTCACATCGCCATCCATCAGCGCGCGCGTGGCTCCGGAGGCGACCCCGGTCGCGACGAGCGCGCCGATCGCGGCAATTCCGCCGATGTTGTCGGAATTGGCGCTGGCGTCGACCAGATTGGTTCCGATCGCGGTCAGCACGATGCCCGCGCCCGAGGCGAGACTCGCGTCGGCTCCAACCTGCGCCAGCACATCGGCATCCGAGGTGGCGTCGACCACGGTGCCGTTGACGTTCGCACCCAGACCCGTGGTCGGGGCGTCGGCATTGGCGCGCGCGGCGTCGCCGCCGGCAACGTTGTTCTGCGCGGAGAGCGTGATCGCGCCGCCCGCGTTGACGTGGGTCGCACCGGTGATGCGGCTCACGATGTCGGGCTTCACCTCGGCATTCGCCACCATTACCCCGACCGCGGCAAAAGCGCTGAACGACGCGCCGAAGGTTTCGGCATCGGCGCGCGCATCCGACAAGCCCTCGATGGTGACGTCGCCGTCGACGTTGACATCGCGTGCGACCGAACCGCCGAGACTCGCGGTCACGTTGCCGTTCGCGCGCGCGGTGCTGACCGCGCCGTTGCCGGAAATCGCACCGCCCGAAGGCGCATCGGTCTCGGCGTCGGCATGGTTGATCGCGCTCGCACGCACCAGCAGCGAGGTAGCGTCGCCCACGCCGCCCTGCAGATCCGCGGTCGTGCTGCCGTTGGCTTCCGCGGTCGTGCTCGCCGCGCCGATCGCGAGCCCCAGGCTCGCCGAGAGGTTGAACGCATCGGCGATCGCGTCGTTCGAGTTGTACGCGCTTACCTCGACCGATCCGGTGCTCGCGGTGAGATTCGAGCCGCTCCCCACCTGGCTCAGGACATCGGCGTTGGCCTTGGCGGTCGGCACCGCCCCGGTCGTCGCGCCGGCGACGCCGACCGTGGGCGAGATCGCGCTCGCATACGCGCCTTTGCCGGCGAGCGCGTTGCTGGCGTTGTGATTGTGCCGCGATTGCACGCGGATGAATCCGCCGGCCACGAGCGCGGTGCTGGCACCCACGATCGCCTGCACGTTCGGATCGAGATTGGCGCGCGCGACGCTGACGCCGATCGAGCCCGCGCCGATCGAAGCGCCGAGCACCTTGGCCTCGGCATCGTCGGTCGCGGTCGACTGCACGGTCGCGGATCCGGTCACGGCGATGGCGCTGTTCGCGCCGATACCCGCACGGACCAGCGGCGTGACGTCGACGAACGAGAAGTTCGCCGTCACCGTGATGCCGCCGGTGGCGAGTGCGTAGGTGGTCGCATGCGCATCGACGTTCGAGGTCGCCGCCACGCTCAGACTGCCGACGCTGCCGGCATCCTGGCCGATCGCGACGTTGTCGCCGACTTCGGCGATCGTGCCGCCATCGCTGGAAAGCCGCGTGAAGGATGCGCCGAGCGCGCCCGCACCGATCGCGATCTGGTCGGTCATGAGCGTGATGCTGCGGGTGGAGTTCGCCGCTACGCTCACCGATCCCGCCGACACGATGTTCGCGCCGTCGCCGATGTAGGCCTGCTGGTTGCTGTCGTCGTTCAAGACCGCGATCGAGGCGCCGAGCCCGATGAAACCGCCCCCACCCGAGAGCGTGGTCATCGAGATCGTTTCATCGAGATTGGAGCTGACCGCGATTACGTCGCCCGCGCTCACCGTGCCGCCAAGCGCGGCGAGCGTATTCAGGGCGACCGTGTTGATCGAAATCGCCGCGCCGCCGCCGCCGGCGCCGACGCCGACACCGATGACGTGCGTGGTCATGGTCGCGCTCTGGCGAGCGGTCACTCGCACGTCATCGCCGGCCTCGATCACCACACCGGCCGCGACCGTGGCTTCGGTGCCCTGCGCCGGAATCGCGTTGTTGATGTTCGCCAAGAGATCGGCCTGCTTCGCGCCGCGCGCATCGAGCTTCCCCGCGGCCGCGGTGGCGGTCGCGCTCATCCGCTCCTGGCTCGACTGCTTGCCGTCGATGGCGTTGCCGTCGTCGAACCCGGTGAGGACCTTGCCGGTCTCGGACTGTGCCGTCTGCGCCTGGCGCGTGCCGTCGTTGTCGCCGCTGTCGGTGCCTTCGCCGGAGTCGGCCGTGCCGTTGCCGTTGCTGTCGACCTTCTGCTCGAGGCCGTTGGCGCTATTGCCGTCGCTGTCGCTGTAGGTCTTGGTGAGCCCGGTGCCCACCGACCAGACCGATACCGCGCCAGCCACGCCGACGAAGCCGCCAGCACCGCTTACGGTGTAGCTTTCGAGATCGAGGATGGAAAGGCTGTTGACCTCGACATCGTCCATCGCCTTGATGTGCGCGCCGCCGAGGATGCGCGCCGAGGTGTCGTTCTTGATGCTGCCGACATCGACCGCGCCCGCGACGCCGACGAAGCCCGCACCGACCGCGCCGGCGAAGGTGAAGGTGTCGGCCTTGTTGGCTGCGTTGAGGTAGACGCTCTGGTCGGGATCGGCGCCGGCGTTGTTCTGATTGATGCTGGCGTTGGTGCCGATGTAGGCATCGGTGTCGGAGTCGAGCAGCGAGATCGCGATGCCGCCGGCGACACCGACATAGCCCGCGCCTGCCGCGACCGCGAGGTGCAGGAATTTTTCGTCCGAGCTCGCCTGCACGATCACGCCGTGCGCCTCGGCAGCGCTGAAGCTCTCGCCCGCGATGTCCCCGGTAAATATGCCGGTAAGGCCGCTGCCCGCGCCCTTGGCGTCGACCGTCGCGCTGTTGCCGATGAACGCCTGCGTGTCCTTGGTCATGCTGACCACGAGCACCGAGGCGCCCACGCCCACCGTGCCCGCGCCGAGCGCGCCGGCAACGCCGTTGACGTCGGTCGAGTCGTCGGCGCGCACGCCGACATCGCCGCCGGCGCTCAGCGTGCTGCTGCCGCCGACGCTGGCGACCGTGTCGTTGTCGAGCACGAGGATGTTGAAACCGCCGCCGATGCCGACACTGCCCGCGCCGACTCCGGCGGCGATCAGCAGGAGATCGTCCTTGTTCGCCGCCTGCACGATCACATCGTCACGCGCATTGACGGTCGCGAACACGCCGATGCGCGCTTGCGTGTCGTGCGTTACCACGGTCACGTCGACCCCGGGGGCGACGCCGACCGACCCGACCCCGATCGCACCGGCGATCCCCATGTGATAGAAGTCGTTGCCGGCCCCAACCAGGACGCTCTGGGCCGCGTTCGCGCCCGAGGTGTCGAGGTTCACGATCGCATCGTCGCCGATGTAGGCATAGGTCTGGGTGTCGACGATATTGACCGCCGCGCCGATGCCGATACCGACCGAGCCGCCGCCGAGGCTGATGGCGTAGGTCTCGATGTCGTCGCGGCTGGTCGCCGTGACCGCGAGCCCGCGGAATCCCGCCCGGGTGCCGAGCCCCGCCAGGCGCTGCGCGGTGAAGCTCTGGTCGGGCGCGTCGTTGTTGTTGTCGGGATTGGCGTCGACCACGTCGACGTCCGGCAGCCCGATCTCGCCGTTGGCCGCATCGGGAATGTCGCCCTCGCCGGAATCGACGATGCCGTCCGGATTCATCACGCTGGCCGCGCCATAACTGATGCCGATGCTGCCGTCGCGCACGCTAAGCCCGGTCAGCATGCCGTCGGCGGTCACACGCGCGCCATTGCCGACGAACGCCGCGGTGAGCTTGGTCGTGGTCGTCACACCGGCCGAGGCGGCGATTCCGGCGCTGCCGGAGACGCCGACCGAGCCGGTGATGAGATCGAGCTCGATGCGCTCGGCGGCGTCGATGACGATGCTGCCGCGCGCATGCACGTGCCCGGCGCCGAGCGATGCGATGAGGTCGCTCGGATCGTCGCCGATGAACGCGCGCGTGGTGAGATTCGACACGTACACATTGGCATCACCCGCGATCCCCGCCGAGCCGCTCGCGCCGATGCCGGCCGCGATCGAGGTGACGTCCTCGTTCGCATCGGCGGTGACGAGGATGTTGCCGTCGGCGTCCGCGGTGACGCCGGATTCGATGTACGCATCGGTGACCTTGGTGAGCGTGCCGACCACCGCGCCGATTCCCACGCCGACCGAACTCGACGCGCCGACCGATCCCGCCACGGCGACGATGTCGGTCTCGTCGGTCGCGCTGACGCCGATCCCCGGATCGCCCGCCGCGGCAGCGTTCTGGGCGTGGACGGTGCTGCCGCGGTCGATGTAGGCGCGGGTGGTCTCGTTCAGCACGTTGACGACGACCGAGCCGGCGATGCCGGCATCCGACGACACGCCGCCGCCGACCGCGACCGTCACCAGGTCCTCGCTCGAGTCGGCCGCAACCGTCACGCCGGTCGTACCGCTGGCGCTGACAACGGCCTCGCGCCCGATCGAGGCGCGCACCGTGTCGTTGTGCAACAGCACCGTCGAGGAGATGCCGATTCCGGCGCTCGAGCCATAAGCAAGGGCGCCGGCGATCAGCTTCGCGTCGAGATCGCCCTGCGCGCTGACCGCGATGTCGCCGCCCGCGTCGAGCACGGTGCCGGTGCCAGCACCGCCTTCGACATACGCGAGCGTGTCGGTCCAGAGCAGATAGACCGTCACACCGCCCGCGGCGCCTACGCCGTCGGTCGCGAGCCCCGCGGCCGCGCTCACCGAAACGATGTCGTGCGAGGACTGCGCGCGAATGGTGATGCCGTCGGCCGCACGCACATCCGCCGAGGCGCCGATCCAGGCGAAGGTCTCTTCGTCGAGGTAAGTGAAGTCGAGCCCGATGCCCACCCCGGTCGAGCCGGTCGAGAGCCCGCCCGCGCCCGCGCCGCTGTCGATCTCGGTCGAGCTCACCGCGCGCACCAGCACGTCCTGGTCCGCACCCGGCGTTCCGGTCTGGTTCACCTGCGCGCCGTCGTCGATGAAGGCGTAGGTTTCCAGATCGAAGATGTTGATTGCGGCCGACCCGGCGACACCGAGATCGCCGTTGGAGATGCCGCCGCTGATCGCGACGTTGGTGAGATCGATGTTGCCGAGCGGATCGGGCAGGTCGACGTTCACCGGAATGATCGCGGCGTTCGCCGTCACGTTCACGTCCGCCATCGCCACGATCACCGCGTCGGCGCCGATGCTCGCGGTGGTGGTGACATCGATGATGTTGAGGCCGACCGCAGCGCCCACACCCGAGCCTTCGGTGCTCACGCCCGCACCGCCGGCGACGGTCTGCGCGCCGGTGACTTCGTCGGCGCGCACATCGACGTTGCCCGCGGTCGCCGTCAGATGCGCACCCGAGCCGACCGAGGCGATCGTCGTGACATTGACGTAGTTGATCGCGACCGATCCCGCCGCGCCGACATCCTCACCACCCCCCGCAGCCAGCCCCCAGGTGCGGAACTCGTGCTCGCCGCTGCCGCCGGGCCGGTCGGCCGTGACGCTGATGCCGCTGCCGGCGACGTTGGCGTTCGCGCCGATGCGCGCTGTGTTGTCGACATCGGCCCAGGTGAAGCCGACCGCGGCGCCGACGCCGGTGCCACCGCTGAGATCGAACGCGTCGCCGCGCGCCTCGGTGATGGCGTTGAAGTCGGCGGTCGCATCGACCGTGACCGCGCCGCCGGCGTCGATCGTCGTGCCGGCGAGGATCTCGGCGGTATTCGCGAGCACGAGCACGTTGACCGCCACCGCGGCGGCAATCCCGACGCTATCGGATTCGTTGCTCGATTCACTCGATGCCTGGCTGTTGGCGCTGTCGGTCTGGCCTTGCGCCGAGGGCACACTGCGGTCGTTGCCGGTGTTGGCCTGGTTGTTGGCCTGGTTGTTCGCCTCCTGATCGGCGTTACGCGTGTTGCTGTCGGAGTCGTTGCCCTTGGCGCTCGCTTCCGCGGTCGCGGTCGAGAGCGCGGTGAAGCTGGAATTGACGCTCACCGCGCCGGTCGCATCGAGGTTGCGCCCGAGTGCGGCGCGCGAAGTCTCGGCTGCGATCGTGACCGCGACCGATGCGCCCACGCCCACGCTCTCGGCCGCGGCCTCGGCATCGGCCTTGGCCGTGATCGCGTGGAAGTGAGACGCGCTCACCGACGCATCACCCGTCAGCGCGAGCGTGCCACCCGCACCGACGTAGGCGAGCGTGTCGCCCTCGGTGATCGTGACTGCGGCGCCGACACCGACACCGACGTCACCCTTGGCGCCGTTTTCCGCTTGCGTCTCGGTGCTGTGACTGCCGCTCGCGGCGACGCTCAGGCTGCTCGCCGTACCGCTGATCGGCGTGCCGTTCTGGATCTCGGCCGTCACGTTGTGATCGAGATAGTTCACGGCAACCGAAGCACCGACCCCGGCATCCGAGCCGTCGGTCTCGACGCCTTCCACCGGCAGCGCCTTGGCCGTATTGCCGGTGGTTGCGCTTGCTTGCAGCGTGAGCGCGCCGCCGTTCAACGCGGCGGAGGCGCCGGTGAGCATGGCTGCGCGCGTATCGGTGTTGATGACGTGAATCGCGACCGACCCCGCGACCCCGACATCGCCGTCACCGGCGCCCGACTTGGCATCGGCGAGGAAGTTGTGAACCTGGTTGCCGCCGACATCGGTCATGCCAGCGGTGATGGCAAGGCCGTCGGCGTTGATCGTCGCGGCGCCGCCGAGCAGCGCCTCGTTGACGATGCTCGGCGCGTTGATCGCGACCGCCGCGCCGACGCCGACCGAACCCGCGCCGGTGGCGCTCCCGTCGGCTTTGGCTTCGGCGTCGGTATTGGCGCTCGAGGCAATGCTGACATTGCCGCCGGCATCGATCGTTCCAGCGACGATCTGCGCGCGGCTCGTGGTCTCGGTGATGTTCAGTGCGACCGCGGCTGCGACACTCACCGAATCGCTGCCGCCCGACTCGCCGGTATCGGTGCTCGCGGTGCTCGCCGAAGGGTTCGATTGCGTGCTGCTGCCGCGTGCACCGCCGCCGCTCGCCGCCGAGTTGGCGGTGTTGCGCCCGGCCGCATTCTGCTGATCGACACCGTCATCGTCGGCGCTGGAGTTCTCGTCGTCGGTATTGCCGCCAACGGCGCTCGCCTTGGCTTGCGCGCTGGTCGTGACCTGACTCGCGGCGCTTACGCCGACATCGCTCGCGGTGGTCAGCGAGCGGGCGATCGTGGCTTGCGAGGTATCGAACTCGAAATTGAGCGACACCGCGGCGCCGACCGCCGCATCCTCGGTGCCTTCGGCCTTGCCCTCGGTCTTGGTGGTGTTGGTGCTGCGCAGATCCGAGGCCACGCTGACGTTGCCGGTTGCGGTCAATACGCTACCGGTGCCGAGGCGGGCGATGCTGTCCTGGTTCGCGATCGTCAACGCAAACACCGGGGTGATCGCGGTTCCACCCTTGGCGCCGCCTTCGGCTTGCGTGTCGATCGTGCTGTCGGTGCGCGCACCGATCGTCACCGTACCGGCGCCGGTGAGGCCCGCGCCGTCCATCACCTCCGCGCGACTGATGCGATCCGCGATGTTGATGGCCACCGAGGCACCGACACCGATGTTCTCGGCGACCGCACCGCCGCCTTGCGGCAACGCCTTGGCCTGGTCCTGGCTCGTGCTGCGGGCGTTGACGGTGATATTGCCGCCGCCGGCATCGACGGCCGCGACGTTGCCGACCCATGCCTCGCTCTTGCTCTTGCCGACGTTGATCGCAAGCGAGCCGGCGACACTGGTGTCGCCCGAGTTGTCGCTGTCGCCGGCACCCGAGGTTGCTTGCGCGCTCGCATCGTGACGCGCATCCCCGCTCACGTCCGCCATGCGCGCATCGAGCGTGAGCCCAAGCGCGCTCACCGTGGCGCTGCCGATGCTCGCCGCGGTGTTGGCACTCGCCACATCGACCGCGATCGCCGCCGCGACATTGGTGCTGCCGCTCGCCGCCGTGCCATCGGCGACGGCGGAGGCATCGATATTGCTCTCGGCAACAAGGCTCAGCAGCCCCCCCGCCGAGACTGTCACGCCGTTGCCGACGGCGCTTCGCGTGCTGGCCTCCGAGAGGTGGATCGCGATCGCCGCAGCGACGGTCACCGGGCCGTCGCTCGTCTGCGACGATGGCGTGGTCGACGATCCGCTGTCGGCGGCGCCGTTTGCCGACGCGGTGCTGTCGCCGGCGCCTCGCCCGCTCGCCGTGGTTTCATCGGCGTCGGAGCCGTTGTCCTGAGCGCCGCGCGCGGCAGCCTTCGCTTCGCTACGCGTCGTGCCGGTGTTGCGCGCCGTCATCGCGACCGCGCCGCTGGCGGCGAGATTGCCGGCGAGTATCGCTTCCACCGTCGGCGCCGCACGCGTGAACACGAACGAGGCGCCGACCGCGGCGCTGTCGCTGCCTTCGGCGTCGCCTTCGGCCTTGGCGAGCACGTCCCCGCGGTGGCTCGCGGTTCCCGCCAGCGCGCCCGCCAGCGTGGTCGTGCTGCTCGCTTCCAGGGCGGCGCGCGTGTGCTCGGTCGCGATCGTGATCGCAACCACGGGTGTGATCGCCGTGCCACCCTCGGCCCCGCCCTTGGACTCGGTGTCGACGTCGCTTACCGAATCCGCCGACAGCGTCAAGCCCTGTGCGTCGAACGTCGTCGGGGCGAGCGCGCTCGCATCGATCAGCGCGTGCGTCGTGTTATCGGCCACGTTGATCGCGACCGAGGCGCCCATGCCGAGGCTTTCGCCGCCGGCGGCTTCCTTCGGCAAGGCCTTGGCGACATCGTGCGTCTGGCTGTCGGCGTTCAGCGCGACGTTGCCGCCGCTCACCGTGAGCGAGCTGCCGGCCTCGATCAATGCCTCGGTGGTGGTGATGCCGACGTTGATGGCAAGCGCGCCCGCGATGCCCAGATCGGAGCCGCTCGCGCCGGAAATCGAGTACGCACCCATCTTGGCGCCGGTGGTCGTCAGCGCTTGCAGGGTGACCGAAGTCGCGCTGATCGCGCCGGAGCCGCCAAGCGCGGTGCGCGCATCGATGTCGACGATGTTGATCGCTACTGCGATTCCTGCTGCGGCGCCCGAATCGCTGGTGCTGCTGCCGTCGGCCTCGGTCATCATGGCGACGGCCGCGTCGGCCGGTGCGCCAAGGCTCGAAGTGGCGGTAACCGCGATGGCGCCCGCCGAGGTCACGCTGCCGCCGGTGGCGATGCGCCCGAGCGTGAGGCCCTCGACATGCGTGAACGCGACCGCAGCCGCGAAGCCGACGCTGCCGTCGCCCGTGCTGGTGCCGGCGCCGTTGTTCTGGCTGTCGAGCGTGTCGCTGCCGGTGGTCGAGGATGCGCCGGGGTCGCTCGCACCGCCTTGCGTTGCCTTGGCGCGCGTATGCACCGAACGGGTGTTGACCGCGCCGAGCGAAAGCGACGCCGCATCGACCGAAGCGTTGTCGGCGATTTCCGCCGACGTGGTTCCGGCGAGGTTGGTGATCGCAACCGTGCCGCCTGCGGCCGATCCGGAGTTGCCGCCGCTCGTGCCGTCCGCGGTCGCCGATAGGGTTGCGCTGTTGATCGCCGACAAGGTGACGGCGCCGCCCGCGACGAGACTGGTACTACCGCCCACCCGCACGCGCGCATCGCTGGTGACGATGTTGGAGGCGACCGAAGCGTCCTTGTCGCTCGCGTTGCTGCTGCTGTCGGGAGCGGTGGTAACTTTCGAATTGACCGTCGAGGTCGCACGTAGGACAACCGCGCCGGCGGCGCTCAGCACTGAAGCGCCGTCGATGGTGACGCTCGCATCCGACGTCGCCTGCGCGAAGGCGATCTTCAGCACGTCGCTGAAGTAGGTCTCATCCTCGGTGTCGAGCGTGACATTGGTGGTGGCGATCAAGCCGATGTCATCGGCCGTGATGCTCGCACCGGTGACATCGATGGCCGCCGTGGCGTCGGCGAGGATGTTGATTCCGCCGATGAGATCGAACCCGCTGTCGGTGGTCTTGCTTGCACCGAAATAGAGGCTGCCGGCGACGATGTCGACGCCGCTGCTCACGCTGATCAGCTCTTCGGACTGCACGTCCAGGCCGGCGTTGACCGTCACGTCCGACTCGAAGGTGATGTCCGAGGTGCTCTTGAGGAACAGGCTCTGCGGTGTGTACCGGTTTGCGCCCGTGTTCTGAACACGGAAGGTGTCGTCGACCAGTAGCGGCGGATTCATCCCGCCGTCGAGATCGACCGTGATTGCGAACGGCGCAAAACCGGGCGTGCCGTCGTAGCCGAGGTCGAGCGTGAGCGTGTCGCTGAACGACGAGCCGGTGATGTTGACGCGGATGTTCTGACTCAGGACCTCGCGATCGATCTCGGTGCCCAGCGTTTCGTTCCACAGCCGCAGGACCGGGCCACCGTCGTCGATGACCTCGAGCGTGGCGTTGAGACCGCCAAGACTGGTGCTCGCGTCGTAGTTGATTTCGGCGCCGGGCGCGGGTGGCGTGAGCGGTGTGTCGGAGAGCAGCAGCCTGGGTTCCAAGGCTTCGAACACGACGCGCCCGATCGCGCTCCGCGCGAACGGCGGCCGCTCGTGCGGCGTACTGCCGCTACGCCGAAACTGCCGTAGGAACCCCGCCAGGTAGCCAGGCCGCGTGCGTTCGACCCGCCTGTTCAGTTGCGATTTCATCGCCGATCTCCCTCTTGCCAGCGCACCGATCGCGGGCGCGTTCTGGTGTGCCGTTTGTGAATCAGTACGCGCGCGAATCGCGCCAAGGGCAGGCACAAACCAAAACCGGGGCAATTGCTCGCCCCGGTTGTCCCTACCATTATCAGAATTCGCGCGGAGTTCTCCGCGCTCGACCTACTGCCAGCCATGATCCGCCTACGTGCCCTTTCGCCGGCGTGTGGCCGCTACGCCGATCAGCGCCATAGCCGCGGCCAGCATGGCCCAGGTTGCGGGCACGGGCGCGGTGATCGGTGTCGTGGCGGGCTGCGGCGTGGAGAAGATCGCTCCCGGGGAGATGACGGCAACAAGGGCGGGAAGAAGGGTGCTCATGCCGATCTCCGAATCGCGCGGGGCGAAGCGAGGGCCGCCGAAGTCCGCGGATGGCGGCAGCACAATTCTAGCAGCGTGGCGTAACGACCCGAGGAACAATGTCACGCCCGCTCCGGGTTGCAAGCGTCATGCACGATCGCGTCGCAATCCTTGATGCCGGGGCCGCTGCGCCCGGCGCCGCGGCGCCCGCGCCGACTGCCGTGCCTTCGACGCATGCCGGCGGGCCGTGCCTCACGCGGCCCTCGCCGCAAAACCACGGGTGCCACGGATGGCGCGGATGCCCGCGTGCAGGGCTTGGCCATCGGCTGGGCTAGAATGTTCGGCGCACGGGATGGCGTGGATGTTCGAACGACGGCGGCCTCACAGCGCGAGACGAGCGTGCGGATACTGGTAACCGAGGATGATGCCATGCTGGCCGACGCGGTCGCGCGGGCATTGTCGCAGTCGGCGCATGCGGTCGACATCGCGCGTAGCGGCGAGGACGCCGACCGGGCGCTCGGAGCCATCGAGTACGACCTGGTACTACTCGACCTTGGCTTGCCGGGTCTGGACGGCTACGAGGTGCTGAGGCGGCTGCGCGCGCGGCGTAACCGGGTGCCGGTGCTGATCCTCACGGTGCGCGATGCCGTCACCGATCGCATTGCAGGCCTCGATCTCGGCGCCGACGATTACCTGACCAAACCGTTTCACCTTGCCGAGCTCGAGGCGCGCGTGCGCGCACTCATCCGGCGCGCGAACACCGGCGCCAGCTCCGACCTTGTTCATGGCAGGCTGCGGCTCGACATGGCGGGGCGGCGCCTGTATTGCGACTCGGTCCCGCTCGAAGTTTCCGCGCGCGAGCTGGCCGTGGTCGAGCTGCTCTTGCTGCGCGAGGGCCGCGTGGTCACCAAGCAGCAGATCGTGGATCACCTCTACGGCTGGGAAGACGCCTCGACCAGCAACGCGATCGAAGTGTTCATCTATCGATTGCGCAGGAAGCTCGAGCATACCGGCGTTGACATCCGCACCGTGCGGGGCATGGGCTACATCATCGAAAAGATCAATGCCGACTAGGCAACGGATGCTGCGCAAGCAGCTTCTCGGCTGGCTGCTCGTGCCGCTCGCGCTGCTGCTGAGCGCCGATGCGTACATTAGTTACCGCGTAGCGCACGGATTTGCGCGTGCGGCCTACGACCGTTCCCTGATCGAGGTGGCGCACGAGATCGCGCTGCACGTGCGCGTGGCCGGCGGCAAGCTCGAGCTGGAGTTGCCCGAGCCCGCGCGCCGGGTATTGCTGAGCGATCCGAGCGATCGCATCTACTTCAGCATCCTGCAGGAGGATGGTTCGACCGCGGCTCCGGACGCGGGCGACGCGCTTCCGAGCCCGAACGGAATCGTCGCCAAGGGGCCTCGCGCCGAGGTGCTCTACGACGCCGTCATGGAGGGCGAGCCGGTGCGGGCCGTGCAACTGCGCATCGAGGCCAATGCGCCCGCCGGGCGCCCCGCGGCGCTGGTGCGGGTGGCCGAAACGGAGGCCAAGCGCAAGGAGCTCGCGCGCGAGATCCTGCTCTCGGTGGTGATCCCGCAGGTGCTGCTCATCCTCATCGCGGGGTCCATCGTCTGGGTCGGCGTGAGCCACGGGCTCTCGCCGTTGATGCGCCTGCAGCGTGCCGTCGCCTCTCGCTCGCCGTACGATCGCAGCCCGGTTGCCGTTTCCGAGGTGCCGGGCGAGGTGCGCCCGCTGCTCGATTCGATCAACGACCTGCTCGTGCGCCTGGATCGGGCGATGACGCTGCAGAGCCGGTTCGTCGCCGATGCGGCGCACCAGTTGAAAACGCCGGTGGCGGCGTTGCAGGCGCAAATCGAGCTGGCGTTGCGCGGCGACGATCCGGCGCAATTGCGTGCATCGATCGAGGTGTTGCAGGCCGGACTCGATCGCCTGTCGCGCCTGGTATCGCAACTCCTGTCGCTCGCGCGCAATGAGCCCGAGGGCGCGGCGTCGGTGCACATGGAGGCGCTCGACCTGAACGCGGTCGCATTGGATGTCGCGAGCCGCTGGGTGCCGGAGGCGCTGAAGTATTCCATCGACCTGGGGTTCGAAGGCGCGGCGCAGGCGGTGATGATCGAAGGCGACGCGGAGCGCCTGCGCGAGTTGTTCGACAATCTGTTGGACAACGCCATCCGTTACAGCCGCGAGCACGGGCGGGTGACGGTGCGCGTCGGCGCCGAACCCGACCCGTGGGTGTCGGTGCACGACGACGGGCCATCGATCCCGCCGCCGGAGCGAAGCCGCGTGTTCGAGCGCTTCCACCGCCTGCTCGGCACGTCGCGCGATGGCAGCGGCCTCGGGCTTGCCATCGCCCGGGAGATCGCGCGCATCCATGACGCAGAGATCGATTTGGCCGACGACACCGATGGGATCGGCAATACGTTTCGGGTCGTGTTCCGGCGGGCGCGGGGAGTCGCCCCGTTGCATTCGTAGATGTAAGGATACGTTCAGATAGAAGTCAGCGAGCGTCAGTATTAAGACAGCATAGATTCATCGGCCGGTCATAGTCTTGTGGCGTTCAGTCCGCACATTCTGGGTGCGGAGGCCACGGGAGAAACCGGAATGGAACTGCTGACGACGTCCTTCTTCTGGGTGACGCTGGCCCAGATCACGATGATCAACATCCTGCTGAGCGGAGACAACGCCGTGGTGATCGCGCTCGCGAGTCGCTCGCTTGCGCCCAGGCAGCAGAAGCAGGCGATCCTGTACGGCAGCTTCGGCGCCATCGTGCTGCGCGTGATTCTCACCTTCTTTGCCGTGTACTTGCTCGAGCTGCCGTTCCTGAAGTTTATCGGCGCCCTGCTGCTGATATGGATCGGGATCAAGATGCTTCTACCGGGCGGCGAGGAGGCGGAGCTCGACGCGCATTCGAGCCTGTGGGCGGCGGTGAAGACGATCATCATCGCCGACTTCGTCATGAGCCTGGACAACGTGCTCGGCGTCGCGGCGGCGGCCAAGGGGAACATTCCGTTACTGATCATCGGCCTGGTGATCAGCATCCCGCTCATCATCTATGGCAGCACACTGGTGCTCAAGCTCATGAACCGCTTCCCGATCATCGTCACCGCCGGCGGCGGCTTGCTCGGCTGGGTCGCGGGCGAGATGCTGGTAAGCGATCCGGCGATCAGCCCCTGGGTCAATGCCCAGCTTCCGTGGGCGCACACGGGCGGGCCGGTGCTCGCCACACTCGCGGTCGTCGGCGCCGGGAAGTGGTTCGGCTGGAAGGAGTCCGAGCATGCCGCTGAAGAAGCGATTGCCCAGCCTGTCCTGGCAGCGGGCGTCGCACTCGAAGCGGCGGACGCACCCGCGACGGCGCCGGCTGCACCGGTTGCCGCGACGCCCACCACCAGCGCACCACTGGCTCGCACTGCGCTCGACGATGACGCCGCTGCCGCACCGGTCGGCTACCACTGGGTGTCGAGCCCGTGGCATACCGAGCGCGACGGCAGGCGCGACTACGCCGCCCTGCATGGTATGCACGCGTTTCGCACACTTGCGCCGATGAGCGGGCGCGTCCGTGCGCCCCGGCAACACCATCACTGAGCAGATCGGCGTAGCCGGCCCCGCACGCATGCTCGTCCGGGGTCGCCGCATCCGATAATTGCAACGGTCCGACGGGCGCGTTACCGGTGAGGATTCTCATCGGCTACGGCCCCGTTCGATCCCCTCGAACGCCGCCGACGAGGCCGGCCCGGCCGGCGACCCGGCGCCGGCGATTCCCCCAAAGCTCGCAGCAACCGGTGCTTCGGCGTCGTCGCGGGGCGTCGCCGCGCCGGACTTGCGCAAACAACGACAGCAGATTTGATCTGGATCAATATGCGCATCTCCCAGCCCCGCAGAATGATGCGACCATGCGCGAACCAATCCACCACCGAGCATTCCTGGCCAATCTGCCGCTTTTCAAGGAGTTGGAGGCCGAGGAGCTCGATCGCATCGCGGCCGGTACGCGCCAGGTACATGCCGCCCGCGGCGAGCTTCTATTCCACAAGGGCGACCCCTGCGAAGGCTTCCATGGGGTGGTCTACGGGCAGGTAAAGCTTGCCTTCTCTTCGCCCGGCGGCGAAGAGAAGGTGCTCGAGCTGATGGGGCCCGGTCAGTTCTTCGGTCAAGCCGTTTTGTTCGCCGACAAACCCTATCCGGTATATGCACAGGCGCTGGTCGATACGCTGCTGCTGTACGTCTCCAAGCAGGTCATCTTCGACGAGATCGAGCGCGAGCCGCTGTTTGCTCGGCGCGTGATATCGGGTTTGAGCCGGCGCCTACACGACATGGTGATCGACGTGGAGGCCTTCACGTTGCGCTCGGCGAGTCAGCGCGTCGTTGGCTATCTGCTGCGCGAAGTGCCGCTCGAAGCCGACTGTGGGCCGGTCGAGGTCGCCCTGCCGACCACCAAGTCGGTGCTCGCGTCGCGACTCAACATCACGCCGCAGCACTTCTCGCGCATCCTGCACGATCTTATCGTTGCGCGGCTCATACGCGTCGATGGCCGTAGCGTCGTCGTGCTCGATCCGGAGGGGCTGCGCCGCTATGAGGCGTAGCGGCCCGGCGGCTGTTCGTGCAGCGCTACGTCGCAGCCTCGGTGCGCCCGCGTGCATCGGCCTCGACGACGTGGCGCGCGCGGCCGGTGTCGACGCCGATCTCCGCGTCCTCGAGATAGCAGACCGGATCGTCGGCGGCGGAATCCACGCTCAACTGACGCGCACGTGCGCGCGGTTTGCCACCGCAGACCGCCAGATACTTGCACGCGGCGCAGCGCTCGTGCACGGGCCGCGGCGTGCTTCGCAGCTCGGCGAGAACCGGGTCCGAGACGTCTTGCCAGATCTGCGAGAACGGCGAGGTGCGCACGTTGCCCACGCTGTAGTTACACCAGTACTCGTCAGGATGGACCTCGCCGAGGTTGTCGATGTTCGCCACCGCTACGCCCGGGGCGCTGCCGCCCCATGCCTCCAGCATGCGGCGCGCACGCGCTGCGAGCTGCGGGTGACGCCGCTCGAGCCAGAGCAATAGATACGCACTGTCGGCATCGTCGTTGTCCGTGACGAACTCGCGCTCGCGCCCCGGCTGCAGCGCCGCCCACGCGGCCTCGAACAGCAAATCCATCGCCTCGCGCGTGGTCGCGCGGGGAACGGCTTGACTCCGGCTGACGGTGCCGTGCCGGAAGGGGTCGAGGTGCACGAGATGGAATCTGGGAATCGATTCGCGCTCGGCCAGCGCGAGCAGCGACGCCAGATCGGCCGAGTTCTCCTGCATGAGCGTGTAGCGTATGCCTGGCTTGGCGCCGGCATCGCGCAGCAGGCGCAACGCCGCGAGCGAGCGCTCGAACGCACCGGCCGCATTGCGCAGGCGGTCGTGGGTGTGTGGCTCGCCATCGAGGCACACCTCGGCGTAATCGAAAAGCGGCGCGATCCGCCGCGCCGAGGCCGCATCGATCAAGGCACCGCTGGTATAAAGCGCCACGTGCAGCCCGCGGCTGCGCGCGCGCTGCGCGATCGCGAACAGGTCCGGGCGCAGCATTGGCTCGCCGCCGGACACGATGAACCCGCGCACGCCTGCGTGCGCGAGATCGTCTACCACGGCGAATGCTTCCCGAGTGCGCAGCTCCCCGCCCAAATCGACATCCGCTGCAACGGCATGACAATGCGCGCACGCGAGGCTGCAACGCCGGACGAGGTTCCACGTAACCATCGGTGCGGCGACCGCGGACGGCTGCGGCGGTGCCTCCGACGAAGCGAGCGCCTTCATGTAGTGCGACAAGCGGAACATGACTCCACTCCCATCGGTAGCCGCATCCTGCGCGCCGAAGCATCGCGTGTCTGCCGCGCGCATTCCTTAACCGGCGCGAAGGTTTGTCCCCCGCGCGCCCGCTACAGTCATTGTGTCACTGCAATCGGACAAATGGCAGACGGCGTGCAGCAGATCGCGGCGATCGAGCACAGCGACCGCGGCACGCACGCCTCGCATGGTCCGATACCGGCGCCAGCCCGGCGCCGCTCACCGGGGTTGCGTGATGGATGATTTGCGCATCTACGAAACCATCGACGGCCGCGCGCTGCAGCCGCCGGCGCCGTTTGATCTCACCATGGCAGCGATCGAGCGCATGCCACGCGGCTGCGAGCTGGTCCTGCTCGCGCCGTGCGAGCCGCGCCCGCTGTTCCGCTTCCTGCGCTTGAACGGCTACGACTATCGTTGCGCGTTCGTGCCCGAGGGTTGGTTCGAGGTGCACATGTGGCACTGTGCCGATACCGGGGCGTCGTCGAACGATCTGCCGTAGCCGGCGCTTGCCACGACCGCGGCCACGATGAGCGCGGCCGTGGCGCTGTGGGCGATCGCCACAGCAAGCGGCAGATCGAGCAGCACGAGCGCGGCGCCGAGTGCGAGCTCGGCGCCGGCCAGCGTACCGAGTGCGAGTGCGGCCGGGCGCGCGCCACGGCGCCAAACGACCAGTGACAATATGGCAAGCGCGAACGCGGCCGCGACCCCGGCGGCGCGATGTGCGAGCTGCAGTCCCACGTGTGACGCGGCTCGCGCCGTGCTCGCCGCGGCATCGCAGCCGAAAAGCTCCGGGCAAGCGCGTCCGGCGAGGCTTGCGCTGGTCGCGACGCCGGATGCGATCGCAGCCGCCAGCAGCGCGGCGAGCGCGTAGCTGCGCATGCCTGATCTCTTGCCACGAGCGAGCGGTGGCGACGCCAGCCAGACGAACAAGGCGAACATCGTCAGGCCACCACCGACGTTGCTTAGCGCGATCGCCGGGGTGACGCGCGCGCCGGTGGCGATTCCGAGCAGCGCGAGCAGCAGCGCCAACACGACCAGTGTGGCGCTCGCGGCGGCGCGCGCGGGCGCGCGCGCGCGTTCGGGCCAGGCGTAGGCGAGCGCCACAAAGGCCAGCACCGCGACCGCACTTGCGGCAAGCCGATGCACGATGCGTAGCGCCACCACCAGCGCGCTATCGGCTGCGACCGCGGGCGTGCCGTAACACGTGGGCCACGGCTCGCAGCCCAGGCCGACCTGCATGAGTCGCAAACCCGCGGCCGCGACGAGGACGGCGAACGTCGCGATCGCCCCGGCGGCGGCGATGCGTGCAGCCCAACGGCGTGCGCTTGTCGGCGGCGTGTGAACTCGCATCTGTGCAGATCGACGACGTCGATTCGACCGGCGCGCAAGCGATCCGTGGCGCCCTCAGCGGTCGTGCGCGCGGTTCATGCCGACGCGTGGTCGCTGCCAAGCGCAGCGCGCAACGATGGCAACGAACATGAAGCCGCCCACGATCGCGAGCAACCCGCCCGCACCCATGAGTCCCATGCCGAACATTTCCGAGCCGCTCTTCAGGGCCTGCTCCGCGCCCGCCACCTTGCGCTGCACGCCGTAGCCGCCGGACCACATGAGCCCGACGATGTGCATGAGCTGGCCGATGCCATAAACGTACGGCTGCAGGGCGGCCGAGCGCGGCAGCGGCGCCGAGCCCAGGCGCGGCAGCAGCGCGTAGACGAGCCCCATCAGGGCCAATGTCACGCCGACGATGCAGCCGTGATAGTGCGCCGGGATGCGCGTGTTCGAGCCCTCGATTGCAAATCCCATGATCCCGCCTGCGCCGAACAAGAGCAGCGAGGCGATCAGCGCAGCGCGCATGGGCGCGCTAGCGCGCAGGCGCGGCGCGCGGGCGAGCGCGATCGCCACCGCGGCCGCTACCGGCACGATCGCAAACCCCCCGGCAACGCGCATGAGCCAAGTCATGACGCGCCGATGCTCGCCCGAAGTCACCTCGTACGCGAGGTAGATCGCGGGTGTGGCGAACACTGCGGCCGCCGCAATCGCGAACATCACGATCGCCACTCGTGCGGACAGCGGCACGCGGCCGCCGCATGCTGTCGCGAGTGCAAGCCACGCCACCAGCATCAGCAGCGTGTAGAGAAACTGCAGGACGTGGCCGCCGCCCCAGAATAGGACCTCGAAATAGGAGGCGCGCGGCAGGCCGGCGGGCAGCGCGAGATACGACCAGGCGAATGCGAGCAGGGCCATCGCCGCGGCGACCGCGGCGACGTTGAGGCCGAAGCGCAATGCCGCTGCGCCGTCGATGATCGTGCCCACCGGCCGCACGGCGGCAAGGCCGCGCAGCGTGCAGGCCGCAGCACCGAACGCGAATACGACCAGGCCCGAGAGAAAAGGCGCGTTGTCGATTACCGGCACGTAGTTACTCATGATGGCGTGGCCGGGCGCAAGAAACGGTGCGGCGGCCATGAGCGCCGCACCCAGCGCCGTTATGCCAAGCGCACCCCAGCCGAGCGCGATGAAGCGCGTGCTGCCGTTGAGCGACCACAAGGTTCCGGCAATGGCGAAGAACCACACCAGCACCGATAGATCGACGTGCACGACCAGCGCCACGCGGAAGAAGTCGAACGTGGGAAACAGGTGCATGAGCTGCGGCGTGCGTGCGGCAACCAGCAGCAGCGAGAAGGCCCCGGCCGCGGCGAGCGCGAGCGTGGCCAGCACGAGCCAGGCGATCGCGAGCGTTCGACGCGCATCGCGCGGCGCCGCCAGAGCGTAGTCGGGGGCGCGCGTATCGGCCCACAGCGCCCGACCACCGGCCACCGCGATGGCGCTGCTCGACACTCGGATCGGATTCATTGTCGGCTCCTCGGTATCGTTGCCATTGCGGGTACGTTTCAGTTGATGAAGATGAAGCCCCCGGCGGCGGGATCGAAATCGATCGTCAGTACCCTGCCGGCCGCGAGTGTGAGCTTGCGGCTGGCGTCGTAGTCGAAGCCCGGCTGTGGCGAGTCCGACAGGCGTGCGCGAATGTGGTGCGCGCCGGCCGGGACCTCGATGCGGCGGTAAATGGTGGAACGACCGTCGCGCGCGAACCCCGAGGGTTGCGCCACGACCCGGGTGAGCGTGTCGTCGATCTCGATCTCGAGCGTGACGGGTGCGCGTGCGCGCGGGCACACGAGCGGTGCGCGCATGTTCGGAGCGAGCTTGGCGAGCTCCTCGGGCGTGCGCTTGCGGCACGGTTGTTCAGGCTGTGCGGCATGGCTCACGGTGACGCGGATCAGTGCCGCGTCGGGGGCGAGCTGCCGGTACTCGGGACGCGTCGAGAAATAGCCGATGACGCCAAGGAAGAGTGCGTAGAGCAGCACCTGAGCGCCGATGCGAACGGTGGTCTTCATGCGCGTCCCCCGAGGCGCACCAGCTCGGGCGCCAAGCGCCGAGGCCGCGGCGCGGGAGTGAACGCATCCGAGAAGCAGTCGTGCTCGGACAGCCCGCGCGCGACAAAAGCCGGATGCGCACTCTGGATCATCGCCACAGAGCCGCAGGCGTAGACCTGGTGACCGGCAAGGTCGGGGTAATCGGCGAGGATCGCATCGTGTACCAGGCCGGTGCGCCCGTGCCATTCGTCCTCGGGATGCGGTTCGGACAACACCGGGATGAAGGTGAAATTCGGATGCTCGCGCGCCCAGCGCTCGGGCAGCTCGCGCAGATACAGATCGGCGAGGGTGCGCGTGCCCCAATAAAGGACCATGCGGCGCTTCACGCCGGCGTGGAAGGCGTGTTCGAGCATGCTCTTGACCGGCGCAAACCCGGTGGCGCCGGCAACGAAGATCACCGGCTTGTCGCCCTCCTCGCGCAGGAAGAACGCACCGAGCGGCCCTTCGAAGCGCAGCGCATCGCCGGTCTTCATCACGTTGAACACGTGCTCGCTGTAGCGCCCGCCCGGAATCGCGCGGATATGCAGCTCGATCATGCCATGCTCGTGCGGAGGATTGGCAAAGGAGTAGCTTCGCCGCTCGCCGTCGTCGAGCAGTATGTTCACGTACTGGCCGGCATAGAATTCCGGCACGCCGCCTTCGACATCGAGCAGGATGCGCATCACGTCGGGGGCGAGCCGGTCCATGCGCGCGACGCGGGCAAGACAGGTACGAATCTCCACCCGATCCGGAGCTTGCGCCGGCTCGTACTCGATCTCGACGTCCGACAGGGGCGTGGCGCTGCACAGCAGGATGCGTCCGGCTTTGCGCTCGGTGGCCGTGAGCGCGTCTTCCTGGTATGCGCCGTGATCGACGCGCCCGGACAGCAAGGTCGCCTTGCACAGCCCGCAGCCGCCGTAGCGGCACTCGTAAGCAACCGGCAGTGAGGCGCGCAGCGCCGCTTCCAGCAAGCGTTCGCTCGCGCGCACCGGCACGATCCGGTTGTCGGGATGGGCGAGCATGTGGAAGCCGCCTGCCCTTGAGCGCTTGGGTGGCAGCCACGGCGCGGCGAAGACGAGAAACGCCCCGGCGCCAAGCACGACCCAGAGCAGCGCCGGGCCCCATTCGTAGAGTGCCGCCAGCGCCCAGAGGTAGAACCAGTCAAGGCCGATGGGGGATACCGCCGAGGTCAGATCGGCCGCACCGCCCTCGCTTACGACCGGCCTGACCAGGGCCAGCAGCACCATGCCCACACTCGTCCCCACGGCCAGCGCCTGGGGCGGTAGCGTGCGCGCCCCGGCGACACGCTGGGTGTGAATCCACATGAGCGCCAGCACCGAAAGCGGCAGGCCGATATGCATGAACGAAAGCAGCGACCAGAGCCTGTCATTGAGCCCGCCCTGCGCAATGAAATTGCGGATGAGTGCGCCGTCGAATACGGGCAGCCAGTCGAGCAACTCGGCGCTTGCGATCACGACGAATTGCGCGAGCCGGTCCCATGGCAGCATGAAGCCGTTGACGCCGGTTACATACAGCAGGCCGAGCACGATCGCGCCCGTGATCCAGGACATGCTGCGGAAGCCGCGGTGGTGGTCGAACACGAAGTGGCGCGCGAGGTGCAGGCTCGCCACCAGCACCAGCGCATCGGAAGCGTAGCGATGCACGCTGCGCATGATGCCGCCGAGCCACCACTGACCGAGCGTCAAGTGCTCGACCGATCGGTAGGCTTCATTGATGCCGGTGCGAAAGAAGACATAGAGATAAAGACCGCTCGCGACCACGACCCAGAACAGCCACCAGGCGAGCGTGCCGAGGTGGTAGAGCGGGTTCAGGTGTTCGCCGAAGGCGCGGTTCAGGACTGCGTCGGCGTGCTGGAAAAGCGCCGCACCGGCGCGTTGTATGCGTTTCAACATGACTCTACTGCCGCTGCAAAAATGGGATGACGAGTTGCTTCTCGACGAGTGGATACCCATCCACCGCGTGGAGGGCCCGGGATCGACGCAACGATGGTGTGACGCGCATTGCGCAGCCTCGCTAGCGCTGCGCGCGCCGGCGCCGGCGCTCGCGCCACACGAACCATCCGAGCGCGATCGTCACGACACCGAAGGAGACGACCTCGCCGATGATCGTCGTCTTGAACCGATACTTGTTCGTGCGCGGATCGTACACGGTGCACAGGATGCGCACGCGATCGATGAAATCCGCCACGCCGCGAGGCAGCGGCGTGCCCTCGATCAGCTCCTTCAGCGGGTCGGTCAGCCGCTGCACCGGAATGTCGCCGTAAACCTGGCGGTAGATGCGCCCGGCCGCGTCGACCACTGTCACCTGCGCAAGATGGTCGAACCCCCACGCAGTGCGCACGTAGGAGAAACCGAATTCGGCCAGGAGCCGCTCGAGCTCGCCCTGCTGCGGCGAGACGAAATCCCACCCCGGTATGTCGAGCCCGAAGCGGCGCGCGTGGTCGCGCATCGCTTCGGGCGTATCGTGCGGCAGGTTGAATCCGATCGAGACGACGTGAAAATCGTCGGCCCCGACCACCGAGCGCGCGGCGCGCACCGCGTCGGCGATCTGCCGCGTCGTCACCGGACACGCTGCGGTGCAGCCGGTGTAGATGAAACTCACGATGAGCGGCTTGCCGCGATAATCGGCAAGCCGGATCTGACGCTTACCCGCCGCGGTGAAGGTGTAGTCGCCGAGCTTGCGCCCGATCGCCGCCTGACTTGCGGCCATGGCCGTATCAGGATCGAGCCGCGCCTCGGCCGCTGCGTTGGTGATGCCGGTTGCAAGCGCAGCCAGCAGCAGCCATCGGGGCAGCGAGCCCGGCGCGTGCATCAAGCGAGCGCCCGATCGACGAGCGCGGCCAGGAGCAGCAGCGACAGTTGAGCGAGCGAAGCGTGGAAGTTCACGCGCGCCTCGTGCGCGCCAGGCCGCAGCACGAGCCGCACGCTGGTCGTGATAAAGAGCGCTCCCCCCGCAATCGCGCCGATCCCGTACACCGGCCCCATGCCGTAGCCGAGGGGAACCAGCGCGAGCAGCGAGAGCGCAACCGTGTGCCCGAGGATCACGCGCGCGCAACGCGCATCCCCGATCAGGACCGGGAGCATGGGCACACCGGCACGCGTGTAGTCGTCGCGGCACGCTATGGCAAGGCTCCAGAAGTGCGGCGGCGTCCACAGGAACAGCACCGCGGCAAGCAGCGCCGGCGCGGGCGCGAGCTCCGAGGGGGTGACCGCCGCCGCGCCGGCGAGCACGGCGAAACTGCCGGCAAGCCCGCCCACGACGATGTTCGCCCAGGTGCGGCGCTTGAGCCAGGCGGTGTAGACGATCGCATACACGAAAGCGCCGAGAAACACATAGACCGCCGCCAGCGTGTTCGCGACCGCCGCGGCCGCGGCAACCGAAGCGAGCAGCACGACGCCAAGCAGCCCGAGGAAAGCACGGCTCGGCATGAGCGTTCCGGCAGCGAAGGCGCGGCTACGCGTGCGGCTCATGAGGCGGTCGAGATCGCGCTCGTAGTACTGGTTGAAGCCTCCGGCGGCCGCGGCGGCAGCCGTGACCGCGAGCACCAGCACGATGAGCGCACCGGCGCCCGGCCACGGACCGGGCGTTACCGCCGCACCCGCTGCGGCGGTAACGCCGATCACCACGCCGATGCGCAGCTTGAACAGATCCAGCACGAGCCGGGCGCCGATGCGCGCCGGCGGCTGGGCCGCCAAGGGATCCACGACGGCGCTCACTTCAGCGGCCACACGGTGGCGAGGTACTTCCAATTCACGAAGTAGTACAGGATGAAGGAGGCGAGAAACACCACCGCCAGGGTAAACGTTCCCGGCGCCGCCCACGCGTGATGCGCCGCGCTGCCGTGCGCCTGCAGCGCCACGCCCGACGGCTGCATCGCCGGTGCATAGCCTTCACGCATGCGCACGCGCTCGAAGCCCGGGGTCTCGATGCGCTTGCCGAGGAACACCGAGTGCACCACGATCAGCACGTACATCGCGCCGCCCACGACCGCGAGCACGCCGCCGATCGATGCGAGCCCCATCATGAGATACGCCGCCCCCGGAAACTCGTAGCCCATGGGATTGCCCGAGAAGCTGATATCCCAGTGCCGGCGCGGCACGCCGAGCGTCCCCGCGCCCATCATGAACAGGGCGAGCATCGTCATACCGATACCGAAGATGTAAGGCTGCCATTGCGCCATCTTGGTGAAGCTCACTTCGCGGCGGAAGATCGCCGGCAGCACGAAATACGTGATGGCCATGAACGCGAGCGTCGTTCCGATCACAACGGTGGCATGGAAGTGACCGGGCACGTAGATGGTGTTGTGCATGATGATGTTGAGCTGCTCGGTGCCGAGAATCACGCCCGAGATGCCGCCAAGGAAGCCGAAACCTACCAGCGACATGAACATGCCCGAGAACACCGGATTGCCCCATGGCGCCTTGCGCAACCATTCGAACAGTCCGCGCGTGTAGCCCTTTTTGCGCTGCGCGACTTCGATCGCGCCGGGGACGGTAAGCCCGTGCACCATCGAGGCGAGCACCGCGAGATAGATCGCGTAGCTGGTGTTGAGGATCTTCCAGTTCGACGTGAGCCCCGGATCGGTGAGCAGGTGGTGCGCGCTCGCGATCGTGATGAACAGGATGTAGAGCAGGAACGCCATCCGGCTCACCTTCTCGCTCATCGGCTTGGCGCCGAAGATGATCGCGGCGACCGTGTACCAGACGGCAACGTGAGCCGAGACGTTGATCTGCTGCGCGGAGTGGCCGAACGCCCAGTATATCGTGCGGTACATGAGCGAATCGACCGAATCGACCAGTCCTATCGACCACATGAACGTGGGGATGAGAATGATCGCGCCGCTTGCGATGGTGAAAACGGCGATGATGGCCGCCGTCAGCGCACCGAACGTGACCAGCGGCACCGAGCCGTTATAGGTGCGCTCTTCCTTGGCGATGACGAGCGTGCCGAAGAATACGAAGCACGCGATGAGCGCACCCACCGCGAACAGGATGAGCCCCAGATAGAAGGTCGGATGCGCGGGCATCGGCACGTAGGAGGTGAACATGACGCTCGAGTCGCCACGGAACACGGCGTAGTTGTTCATCAGGGCGCCCAGCACCATCAGCCAGAACGCGAACCAGGCCACTCGCGGTGTCGCGAGCCGGCAGCCGAGCAACAGCGAGCTGCCGAAATACAGGATCGCCACCTCGAAGAAGATGATCCAGTAGATGAGCATGTTGAGGCCGTGCGCCGTGAGCAGCAGGTAGAACCAGTCGGGCGGCAGCAGGTGCACCGCCGGCCAGCGTGTGAGCGTGATGAGGAGCGCCAGTACGCCGCCCACGGCGAGCGAGACCACGGCCGCGACCGCGTTGGCCTTGATGAGCGCCTCGGTGGGCTCGTGCACCTTGAGCCCCGTCATCGGGCAGGCGCGGAACATCCGGTTCAATGCCATGTGCCTTCCTCCCTCACTTCTTCACGACGTACAACTTCGCCGCCATGGTATGGTGGTTGATGCCGCAGTATTCGTTGCAGATGATGGAGTACGTGCCCGCGCGATTGGGCTGCACCTGCAGGATGTGTTCGTAGCCCGGATGCACCTGTATGTTGATGTTCTCGGGCTGCAGCGAGAATCCGTGCAGCCAGTCGAGCGACATCAGGTGCAGGCGGTAGGTCTGGCCTTCTTCCAGTTCGAGCAGCGGCCACCATTGCCACAGGCGCGCAACCAGGTAGACGTCGCTTCCCGCCGGCGGGCGCACGACTGGGATCGCCTGCTCGGTCTCCTCGCGCACCTTGTATTTGTCCACCATCGCCTGCGCCTTGGCCGTGAACAGCTCGGGCGTGGAGCGATACGCCTCGTTAGCGAGATTCTGTTTTCCGAAGATGTGCCAGTACGGCATCATGATGAACATGAACAAGCACCACACGAACGCGATCAGGATCCAGGTGATCTCGATCGGCGCGATCGGCTCCTTCCACCACACGCGCTCCTCAGGCGGCTGAATTGCACTCATTCGTATGCTCCCTTTCCTCTCTTACTTGGCGATCGGAATGCCGACGATCTCCATCACGCCCCAGATGACGTAGAGCACGGTCGGCACCACCACGCCGAGAAACAGCAGGATGAAGGGGTTGTCGAGCAGATGCTGCATGGCGGGTATCGCTTCATCCTCGATGTCTTCGTGCGAGCCCGCGGCGGGTCCCTTGGCATTGTTTCGAGCGACTTCGGACACGACATCCTCCAGATCACGAACGGCGTTAGGGTGGGCCTCAATCTAACCCGCGACACCGCTCGCGCCCTTCATCCAGGTTAAGGGTGTTGGCTGCGCGGCCGCGAAGCTTGATCGGAGTTCAAGCGCGACGCGAGCGGTTGCGGTAACCGCGCACGCGGCGCGGGTATGCCTACCAGATGCCGATCAGCGGCGCGGACTTGCGCGTGTAGCCTGTCAGGGCTTCGGTGATCCGGTAGCGGGTCGGGAACGGAAACGAGATGTGCTTCTGCACGAGCGCATCGCGCACGTACTTCTCGATCGGCATGCCGGCGATGACGCCCATGCCGCCGAAGAGCTCCATTCCCTGCTCGGTCAGGCGCTGCACGGCACGGCCGGTGAATGCCGCTGCCATATGCTCGTAGGGCTGCCAGTCGGCGTCGCCATCGGCGAACGCCTGCGGATGATCCTTCGCCCAAGCCGCGGTCCAGATCAGGCGCCGCGCGGCCTCGAGGTTGGTGGCCATGTCGGCGAGGAACAACCCCACCGCCTGGTGCTGGATGATCGGCTTGCCGCCGGCGACGCGCTCCTGCGCGTACTTCAGCGTCTCCTCCAAGGCGGCGCGCCCCAGACCGAGCGTGAGCGCGGCGATCGTGACGTGGGTGCCGAGATCGGTGCGCCCGGGCGGCGCCGGACCGAGGATATGGTCCTTCGGCACGCGCACGTCGTCGAAGAAGATCTCGGCATTGTCGCCGACGCGCCGTCCGATCTTGGTCATCGGATGGCGCGTGATCCCCGGCGAGTCGCCTTCGACCAGAAACGGGCGCGGCCCGGCCTCGGTCTGCGCGATCACCACCAGCAGCTTGGCGAGGTAGCCGACGGTCTGGAAGTTCTTGGCGCCGTTGATGACCCACGAGCCGTCGGGCTGCTCGAGCGCGCGTGTCTTGAAGCGCACGTTCTGCGGCGTTTCGGTGTAATAGTCGAAGCCGAGGTCGGTATCGGGCTCGTGGATCGCGACCGTGGTGAAATAGAAGTCATCGTTCAGGAATCTTGGTAGGAAGTAGGCGCGCTGCTCGTCGGTCATGCGCAGCTCGAACCAGTCGCGCGCGCGGCGCGCGGTCAGCATGTAGTAGTAGGCGGTGCCGATGTCGGCCGCCGCCAGTTCCTCGGCGATGAGGCAGGCGGTGAGGTGATCGGAGGCGCCGGCGCCGCCGTTTTCCTCCTGCAGCGCGAACGTGCGCAGGCCGAGCTGCGAGCCTTTCCTGAGCACCTCCCACGGAATACGATCCTCCCAGTTGGGCCTGCGATCGAGCTCCAGCGCGAGCGGCTTGATCTCGTTTTGCGCGAATTCCCGCGCGAGATTGCGGTAGGCGCGCTGTGCGTCGTCGAGTCGGATATCGAACATGATGCCTCCGAGGGACTGGCTTCGATCGGGTGTCGTACGCGAGCGGGCGAATCGATGTCGCCCGCGGTCGCGTCAAGTGCCGTTTTCCGCTCGCGTCTATTACCGCGCAGCACCGCCGTAATGCTTTCACCTGGATTAAGGGCGCACCGGCACGACGCTGCTAGGTTTCCAAGTCCGCGCGACGCGGGACTCGAGACAGAAGGGGCATACACATGAGCCTTGCCGTTGCGATTGCAAGCCAGGCGGCTGCGCTTGACGTTGCACACCTGCCCGCCGAGGCTGTCGATTGGGCGAAGGTTGCGATCATCGATGCGATAGGCTGCGCGCTTGCGGGCGCGGGCGAAGATGCCTCGAAGATCGCGCTCCGCGTCTGCCTCGCCCCGGGTGGCGGGGGCGCCGCCACCTGCGCCGCGCTGGGTGTCGCCGAGCGCCTTCCGGCCCTCGACGCCGCGTTCGTCAATGGCGTGAGCGGCCATGCCCTCGACTTCGACGATACCAGCAAGTCGATGGCCGGTCATCCGACCGTCGTGATCCTGCCCGCGCTGCTGGCGGCAGCGGAGGAAGTGGGCGCCTCGGGCCGTGATCTCGTCGAGGCCTACGTGACCGGCCTGGAAGCTGCGACCCGCATCGCGCGCGGGGTCAATTTTCATCACTACGAGAAGGGGTGGCATCCGACCGCCACGCTCGGGATTTTCGGGGCCGCCGCCGCGTGCAGCCGGCTGCTCGCGCTGGACATACCGAGAGCCGCGCATGCCCTGGGGATCTGCGTGTCGCTCGCGTCGGGTGTCAAGTCCAATTTCGGCAGCCCGACGAAGCCGCTGCATGCCGGCGCCGCGTCTCGCAACGGCCTGCTGGCGGCGAAGCTCGCGCAACAGGGCTTCACCGCGAGCGCCGATGCGTTCGAGCACCCACAGGGTTTTCTCGCCGTATTCAACGGAGAAGGCAATTTCGACAGCGGCAGGATCGTGTCCGGCTGGGGGCAGCCGCTCGATCTTCTCGACCCGGGCATATCGATCAAGAAGTATCCTTGCGTGTACAGTATTCACGCCGCGATCGACTGCGCCATTTCGCTACAACAAAAGCACCGCTTCCCGAGCGACAGTATCCGTCGCGTTGTCGTAACCATGCACCGGCGCCGTTTGCTGCCGCACGTGCAGCGCGACGCGCAGAGCCCGCTCAGCGCGAAATTCAGCCTCGCCTATGGGGTGGCGCGCGGGCTCGCCGATGGCCGCGTGTCGATCGCGCACTTCGAGGGCGAGGCGCACCGGAACCCGGCCATCCGGCGCGTAATGGGTTTGGTTGCGACACAAGCGCATTCGGACGACGCCAACGACTACGCAGCCACGGTCCAAGTCGATCTGGCGGACGGCAGATCGCTCACCGAGTCGGTGCATGCCCCGCTCGGCAGCGGGGTGCGTTCGCCACTGCCGGACTGTATGCTGAAAGCGAAGTTTCAAGATTGCGCCGGGCGCGTGCTTGCCCCGGCACAGGCGCAAAGTCTGTTCGAGCTTCTGCGTGGCCTGGAGGCGCTGCCCGATGTGCGCGCGTTGACGAGGCTCGCGCAACCGCAGGAGAGCGCGTGACGCGCCCCGATGTCCGCGGGAGAAGCCCCGCCTATGAAAAGGGTAATGCAGATCAAATCTTCGGCTGGACTGGCGCGAGCGCGGCTGCGAGACTAGCAGTCTGCCGGACTTGAAATCTACTCCGGCAGGCTCCTAGGCGTGCGGGCGATGCCCCAGGCGCGGTATTTGAATACACTGGAACGGAGGGACGCATGAAAACCATCCTCGCCTTGGCTGGCGGGCGCAGAGGCGCGCGTGCGCGGGCGCGACGCTTCAACGCCGAGCGATCGCTCCGGGGCTCGCCCGGCCGCCGCGCAGTGCACGTTGCCGCCGTGTGCATGGGCACGGCGCTGGCACGCACTTCAGGGAGCATGCGATGATCCACGACACAGTCTGGTTGATCTCGGCCACGTTGATGGGGTTGCTGGCGGTGGCCTTCATCTTCGTGCACGCTCGCTCGCACGAGCGCGTGAACGACTACGCGCCGCTGCAGAAGCGCGCGTACCGCCTGCGCACGGTGTTGTTCTGGGTGCTCGTGTTCACGCTCGGACCGGCGATGCTCTACACCCTTACCGACCTGCCCTACGGCTCGGCGAAGGCCGGTGCGAGCGGCGGCGGCGTACAGGTGATCGAGGCGGTAGGGCATCAGTGGCGCTGGGAGCTTGATCGTACCGAGGTGAAGGCGGGCGAGCCGGTGGAATTTCGTGTCACCAGCGCCGACGTAAATCATGGTTTCGGCATCTACGACGCCAACCTGCGTCTGATCGCACAGACGCAGGCGATGCCGGGCTACACCAATCGCCTGCGCCACACTTTCCCGGCGGAGGGCACCTACCGGGTCTTGTGCATGGAGTACTGCGGCTTGGTACATCACAATATGATCGTCGAGATCAAGGTCGTCAAACCCTGAGGGAGCGCGCGTGGCTACTTCTTCCTATACACCGATGCTGGATCGTGGCGCACGCGGCGAAGTCCTCGCCGCCATCGCCGTTGCGGTCGTGACGTTGCTGCTGATGATGGTGTTCGGGCTGCTGATGCGCATGGAGCAGGCCCAGGTCATCGCGCTCGGGCCGACCTGGTTCTACCAGCTCATGACGCTGCACGGCGCCGGCATGGTGGGTGTGGCGGGCCTGGCCGGGGCGGCGGTCATGTGGCACTTCCTGAGCCAGTACGTCACGCTGTCGATGCGCATCTTCGTCGCCAATCTGGTGCTGTTCCTGATCGGCGTGGTCATGGTGCTGGTGTCCGTGCTCGGCGGTCAGTTCCAGGGCGGCTGGACCTTCCTCTTCCCGCTCCCGACTCATGCCATGGGCATTTGGAGGAACGGCGCCGCCGCGCTCTTCATGGGTGGCTTGCTGGTGCTCGGCGTCGGCTTCGTGCTGCTGCACCTCGACGTGGCGCGCGCGCTGATCGTGCGCTATGGCAGTTTCGCGCGCGCCATGGGCTGGCCGCAGTTGTTCGGTCACGACGACGGCAACGCGCCGCCCCCGACGGTGGTCGCCGCCACGATGGTGACGATCGTAAACCTGCTCGGCCTCGTCTCGGGCGCCACCATCCTCGTGATGATGATCGTCAATGCCTATCTGCCGGGTTTTGCCATCGACGCCCTGCTCGCCAAGAACATGATCTACTTCTTCGGCCACGTGTTCATCAACGCCACGATCTACATGGCGGTGATCGCCGTCTACGAGGTCCTGCCGCGCTATACGCAGCGACCCTGGAAGGCCAACAAGGTGTTCCTGGCCGCGTGGACCGCCTCGACCGCGTTTGTATTGTTCATCTATCCGCACCACCTGCTGATGGACTTCGTCATGCCCAAGTGGATGCTCATCATGGGCCAGGTGGTCGGCTACCTCACCACCTTCCCGGTGCTGATCGTCACCGCCTACGGCGGATTGATGATCGTGTACCGATCGGGCATCCGCTGGGATGTCGCCTCGACGCTCTTGTACGTCGCGCTGTTCGGCTGGGCGGCCGGCGCCATACCGGCGTTCATCGACGGCACCATCACGGTCAACTACGTGATGCACAATACGCTGTGGGTGCCGGGGCACTTCCACACCTACCTGCTGCTCGGCATGGTCACGATGGTGTTCGGCTTCATGTACTACATCACCCGTTCCGGCCCCGCCGGCGGCGACTGCGCGCTCGACCGTCTGGCGGCGGGCATCTTCGTGCTGTCCGCGCTCGCCTTCACGCTGAGCTTCCTGTACTCGGGTAAGGCGAGCATCGCGCGCCGCTATGCCGAGCATCTGCCCGAGTGGGTGCCTTACAACCGCGTGTCCGCGGTGTTTGCCGCGATCGTGGTGGCTGCGGTGGCGGTGTTCGTCGTGCGCTTCCTCGCGCGCCTGCCGATCGCTACCCGCGACATAACGCGTCCGACGCTGCCGCGAGGCGTGCAGGCGTGACCCGCGCGCTCGGTGCCTCGCTCGTGGTGATACTGGCCGCGCTGGTCGTTTTCACCTGGGGCACCGACGGCTGGCGCGCGTTCACCAGTGAGACCGCGCGGCGCGAACAGGTACTGCGCAATCCGCGTCCGCTGCCGGCGGTCGTGCTGGAGGACCAGGACGGGCGCACGTTCGAGCTGAGCGACTATCGCGGGCGCAGCGTCGCGGTGGAGTTCATCTACACGCGCTGCCAGTCGATTTGCCGCAGCCTCGGCATGGCGTTCCGGCAGATCCGCGATGCGATCGCCCCGCAGCGCCTCGAGCACGAGCTTGCCCTGCTCAGCATCAGTTTCGATTCCGTGCACGATGACGTGCCGGCGCTCGCCGCCTGGGCAAGCGCCCACGGCGCCGACGGGCGCCACTGGCGCGTTGCTCGTGTGCGCGACCCGGCGCAGCTCGGCCCGCTGCTCGAGGCGTTCGGTGTGGTCGTCATCGCCGATGGCCTCGGCGGTTACGAGCACAACGCGGCGATCCACCTGCTCGATCGCGACGGCCGGCTGGTGCGCATCGACGACATCGATACGCCGCAGCGCTTCCTCGCCCAGGCAGGCTTGCAGCCGTGAGCGCGATGCGGCCGGGCGCGGCGGCGTGCTGGGCCGCGCTGCTGTGGCTGGCGCTGGCGCTGCCGCCGCTGCGAGACGCGCTGGAGGGCTCGATGCGCATGCACATGCTGGTACAGATGCCGCTGCTCGCCGCGACCGGATTCATCGCGGTGCGCGCGCTTGCTGCGACCCGGCGCGCCCGCGTGCTGCAGCTCTCCGGCGGCAGCGTGCCGCTGGTGCTGGCGGCGATGCTGGCGGCGAGCTACTGGATGCTGCCGCGCGCCCTGGATGCCGCGCTGGCCGACCCGGCGGCGGCAGTGGCCAAGTTCATCACGCTACCCGTGTTGGTCGGGGCGCCGCTCGCGCTCGCGTGGCCGCGGCTCGGAACGGTCGGCCGCGGCTTCGTATGGACCAATCTCGCCAGCATGCTGGCGGTGACCGGCTGGCTCTATGTCGCCGCCCCGGTTCGTGTGTGCAATGCCTACCTGGCATCGGATCAGTACGAGGCCGGGATGTGGATGGTCTGGCTCGCCGTAGCGATCCTGTTCGGTTGGCTGGTCGGCCTATTCGTCGGTGCGGCGGCGCCGCAGAGCGCGACCCCGGAGTCGACTGCTGTGACGTCGTCAGCGGCGCGTGACCGGCATCGGCTCGTGCGAGCGCCCTAAGCGCCCCCTGCACGTGCGAACACCGCGCCGGCACGGTGCGCGATGCCCCGCTCGGGCGCAGTTCAGCGCACGACGAGAACCGGCACGGTTGCGTGCGCGAGAACCTTAACCGTTTGCGATCCGACCATCAGACTGGCGATGCTGCCGCGGCCGTGGCCTGCCATCACGATGAGGTCGGCGTGCAAGCGTTTTGCCGCCTCGACGATGTTGGCGTACGGATGCGTGCCGTCTTCCACCAGCACGTCGGCGGTGCACCCTGCGGCGCGCACGCGTTGCGCCACGCTCTCCAGCATCTCCTTTGCGTGCTGCCGCAGTTCGGCGGCATATTGATTCTCGAATTGCCTCAGACCCGGCGCGAGATGACCCCCGCCGACGAGCAGGTGATGCGGCGTGACCACGTAGAGCAGCGTCACGCCCGCACCCGTGTCTTTGGCCAGTGTGACGCCGTGATCCACCGCCTTGTTCGAGAGTTCCGAGCCGTCGTATGCCAGAACGATACGTTTGTACATGATTCACTCCTGTGCCTGATCGAGCGATGGCAGCCTCGTGCCTACCGACACCATCATGCCACTCCGTCCGGCTCGCTCATTGACAAAGATCATGCGCGGCGCAATGCATGCGCGCTGCCGGAACGGGTAGACCGCAAGCGTCCAGCGGCAAACGGTTGCGTCGTTAGCGATCCCGTCATGGGACCGTGACAGAGGGCTGCGGGGGACCCCCTTGTCGGCTCAGGTCAATCTCGCCGTGACGCTGCTGCACGGCCGCGCGGGGCCGTGGAACCCGCTCGATGAGGCTCACCCGCTGGCGTATCGCGACGCGCCGTCATCCAGAGCGCAGGTGCGAAACCCGGCGAAGATGTCGCGGCGATAGGGCTGGAAGAAGTTCCGATAGGTATTGTTGGCCAGACGCGAGCGCGTCGCCCACGCGCCGCCCTTCAGCACCTTGCGATAGCCGAACCAGGGCGCGGAATACTCTCGATAAGGCGCGTCGACGACATAGCCGGGAAAGGGATAGAAGGCCGCAGCGGTCCATTCCCAGACGTTGCCGAGCATCTGACGGCAGCCGAAGGCGCTGTCCCCCGCCGCGAACGCGCCGACATCGACGCAGCCCTCGCAGCGTGCATCGAGATTGCCGCGCTCGGGAGTCGGCGGCTCGTCGCCCCACGGATATCTTCGCTTGCGCGCCGTGATGCCGCGGCCATCGGGCGTGGGCTCGGCGCTCGCTGCCAACTCCCACTCCGCTTCGGAGGGGAGGCGCCTGTGCGCCCAAGCGCAGTACGCCTGCGCCTCGTACCAGTTGACGTGAACCACGGGTGCATGCGGTTCGAGCGCTTCGAGGCGATCGAAATGCCGCCTCGACCAGCCCGTCCCGTCGCGCATCCAATAGCATGGATGTTGCACGCCGTTTCTCTCGCGCCAGCGCCATCCCTGATGGCTCCACAGTTCGGGCCGCAGGTAGCCGCGGTCGTCCACGAACTGCGCGAACTGGGCATTGGTGACCGGCGCGCGCGCCATGCGAAACGGCGCGACCTCGACCGGATGGGCCCATTTCTCGTTGTCGAAGACGAATGGTGCATCGCGTGTCGCTCCGAGGTGAAACGTGGCTGCGGGGATTTCGACATCCCCCGGGAGCGGACCGCCTCCGCCGTGCGCGGATCTCGATCGATCGGCGCCGGCTGCGCTTTGCGGCCGTGCGTATTCGAGCGTCTGGCGCATGTAGGTGAACGCCTCCGCGTGCATGTCCTCGTGCAAAATGGCGAGCATGTACAGATAGCTCTCGCTGGTATCGGGGTCGCCCGCTTCAAGCCGCGCGAGGACGCGCTGCGTGACCCGGCGCATATACGCCAGCGTTTGTTCCCGCGAGGGGAGCGCGAGCGCCCAGCGGTCGTCGTGATCGACGTTGAACGAATCGTACAGTCGCTCGGCGCCATCGAGGAGGAAGCGCTCGGCGCCGAGGGCGCGCAGAAGAAACACATCGTAGAAGAAGGCGACATGACCGAGTTCCCAGCGAAACGGGTTGACCACCTCCATGAGAGGGACGCTCAACTGTTCGTCGCTCAGATCGGACACCAGCCGCAGGGTATGCTCACGCGCATCGTGCAGCCATTCGTGCAGCCGTGCCGCTGGATATGTGTGCCGCCCGGTCATCGCGTCTCCTCCATCGCGGTTGGACGCGCCCGTGCCGCCGCGCCATCGTGCCATGATGACAAGGCCTGCAACGCTACGCCATGATCCATATCAGAGAATCGGCTGTGTTCGACTGCTCTCGCATCGATGCGTGCGGCTACAATCCGCCCCTGCGCTTCGCACGGGGGGCTGGCCTGAAATTCTCGCTCGCAACGTTGCTGCGCGGGCTCGCGGCGTGAGGCATCCGCCGGTTCCGCGCAGTGTGCAGGGCCGCGCCAGCTTTTCGATCTGGTGGGACGTGATCGCGGCGATCATCGTGCTCGGCGTCGTCGTCTTCCTCGCGGCGGGCAGCCGCGGCGTGCTCGCGCCGCTGCCGCCGCCACAGCATCCTGGAATCTCGCTCGATCCCGCCTACCTGCCTGAATACGCGGCACGCACATCGGTGCGCATGCTTGCGGCCATGATCCTGTCGTTGCTCTTCACGTTCACCTACGCGACGTGGGCGGCGAAGAGCCGGCGAGCGGCGCGGGTTCTGCTGCCGCTGCTCGACATCCTGCAATCGGTCCCGATTCTCGGCTTCATCTCGGTCACGATCGTCGTGTTCATGGCGCTCGCGCCGGGGCGCGTTCTCGGCGCCGAGTTCGCTGCGGTCTTCGCCATCTTCACCAGCCAGGCATGGAACATGGCGTTCAGCTTCTACCAGTCGCTGCGCACGGTGCCGCGGGATCTGAAGGAGGCGGCGCGCTCTTTCCGGCTCGGCGCGTGGATGACGTTCTGGCGCCTGGAGGTTCCGTTCGCGATGCCGGCGCTGATCTGGAACATGATGATGTCGATGTCGGGCGGCTGGTTCTTCGTCGTCGCCGCAGAAGCGATCGGCGTCGGCGACACGACCGTCACGCTGCCCGGGGTCGGATCGTACATCGCGCTCGCCATCGAGCGGCGTGATCTTGGCGCAGTCGGCTGGGCGATCGCGACGATGTTCGTCGTCATCCTCATCTACGATCAGCTTATGTTCCGCCCGCTGGTCGCCTGGGCCGACCGGTTCCGCTTCGAGCAGACGGCCGACCAGCCGGTGCCGGGTTCCTGGGTGCTGACCATGCTGCGGCGCTCGCGCCTCGTCGCGCTCGTCACCGCACCGGTCGGCGCGCTATGGCGCCGCTCGCAGCGGGTGCCGCGCCATGCCAGACCGGATACGCCGGCGCCGAGCGCCGCAAGCTGCGCGCGGCGCGACGGTTTTTGGACGGCCTGCATCGGCGTCGCGATCGTTATCGTCGTGTGGCGGGTCGGTCGCTTCGTCTCGACCGAAGTATCGCTCGCCGAGTTCGGAACGACCTTCCTCCTCGGTCTGGCGACGGCGGCACGCGTCTTCGTCCTGATCGCCGTCGCGAGTCTCCTCTGGGTGCCGGTCGGCATCGTGATCGGGTTGCGCCCGGCGCTCGCGCGTATCGTTCAGCCGGTCGCACAGTTTCTCGCGGCGTTTCCGGCGAACCTCCTGTTCCCGCTCGTGGTCTCCGCAATCGTCGCGTTTCGGCTCGACCCCAACATCTGGCTGAGCCCGCTGATGGTTCTCGGCACTCAGTGGTACATACTCTTCAACGTGGTCGCCGGCGCTTCGCTCTTGCCGGCGGAGTTGCGCGATGTCGGCCGCAATCTCCAAATTCGCGGCTGGCTCTGGTGGCGCCGGGTCGCGCTGCCTGCGGTCTTCCCGTTCTACGTGACCGGTGCGATTACGGCCTCAGGCGGCTGCTGGAACGCGAGCATCGTTGCCGAAATCGTCAGCTGGGGCGACGAACACCTGCACGCGGCCGGGCTTGGCGCCTACATCGCCGAGGCGACGAACCGAGGCGATTACCCGCGCATCGTGCTTGGCATCGCCCTGATGAGTGCCTTCGTCGTCGTCATCAACCGCGCCTTCTGGCGTCCGCTTTATGCGCGCGCCGAGCGCCGGTTTCACTAGGCTGAGTGAACGATGGACAATTCGCCGCTGCTCGAAGTGCGCGCTATCCGCAAGAGCTTCCGCAAGCCTGACGGCACCGAGTTGCGCGTCCTCGACGGCGTCGAGCTCGTCTTGCGTGAAGGCGAGATCATCGGCTTGCTCGGCCGCTCGGGCTCGGGAAAATCGACGCTCTTGCGGCTCATCGCCGGACTTTCCCGTAGCGCGGCGGGGTCGATCCGCTATCTCGGCCGACCCGTGACCGGTCCCGCGCCCGGCATCGCGATGGTCTTTCAGAGCTTCGCGCTCTTCCCCTGGCTGACCGTGCTGCAGAACGTGCAGCTCGGTCTCGAGGCGCTCGGCTTGCCGCAAGACGAGATCCGCCGCCGCTCGCTTGCCGCCATCGATCTCATCGGGCTCGATGGCTTCGAGTCGGCGTACCCGCGCGAGTTATCGGGCGGGATGCGCCAGCGCGTCGGATTCGCACGCGCGCTCGTCGTTCATCCCAATGTGCTGCTCATGGACGAGCCGTTCTCGGCGCTCGACGTTCTCACGGCCGAAACGCTGCGCACTGATTTCCTCGAGCTGTGGTCCGAGGGGCGCCTGCCGATCAAAGGCATCATCCTCGTCACGCACAACATCGAGGAGGCCGTCCTCATGTGCGACCGCATTCTGGTCTTCTCCACCAACCCGGGACGGGTCGTGAGCGAGATCGTGGTCGAGCTGCCGCAACCCCGCGACCGCCTCGATGCACGGTTCCGCGATCTGGTCGAACGCATCTACGTGGCCATGACCGCCAAGCCCGCACCGGGGGAGATCAGAGCACGCCATGAGCACCTTCCCGGCGCCGGCATCGGGACGATCCTGCCTCGCCTGTCGAGCAATCTTCTCTCGGGGTTGCTCGAAACCGTCGCCGCTCCTCGTTATAACGGGCGCGCCGACCTGCCGGCGATCGCCGCTGCGCTCCACATGGAGGTCGACGATCTGTTTCCCGTGGCCGAGGCGTTGCAGATGCTGCGCTTCGCCATCGTCGAAGGCGGCGACATCGAGCTCACTGCCGAGGGCAAGGCCTTCGCCGCCGCCACGCTCGACGAGCGCAAGCGCGTGTTCGCGCAGCACCTGCTCGCCTACGTGCCCCTTGCCGCCCACATCCGTCGCGTCCTCGACGAGCGCGAGAGCCACAGCGCGCCCTGGAGCCGCTTCTCCGACGAGTTGGAGGATCACATGTCGCCTGCCGCTGCGGAGCAGACGATGCGGGCGGTGATCGGCTGGGGCCGCTACGCCGAGTGCTTCGCCTACCACGACCACGCCAAGATGTTCAGTCTCGAGAACCCGAGCTGAGTCAGAGCGTGACGGTCTCGCCGCTTGCCAGCGCCTGCACCACGGCCTCGAGCGCGCGCACGGTGGCGAGCATTTCCTCCGCGGCAAGCGGGAACGGCGCACGGCCCTCGATCGCGGCGGCGAATGCCTCGAGCTCGGTCTTGAGCGCATTGACCGGCTCGAACGTGAGCCGCTCGGGGCTCGCTTCGTGCCGGTGCAGCAGCACCTCATGCTCGTTGATCGACTCGGCCGAGGCCTTGTCGCCGAACACGTGCACGCGCCAGTACAGGGGCGAGGCGCGAACGGTGGAAAAGGCGCCGCTCACGCCGTTGGCGAACTCCACCAGGAGCGAGGCGACATCGCGTGGCGCCGGCGCGGGTTTGTGCACGACGAGCTGACCGCGCACCCGCGCGAAC
>WYBJ01000247.1 GCA_011525945.1 Burkholderiaceae bacterium
CAACTTTGCGTCGTTCATGTCGATCACCATGCCTCGCATCATGATCGATTCCAGCGCCCACTCCAGACTCATACCCCGTTAGAAACACGGCCCACCCTTCAGACTCATACCCCGTTGGAAAAGACTCGCGCTTGACCGCGCGTTTTCCCGCCGTTAGACTCAAACCCGACAGGCGCCGTCAAGTATTGGAGATCCCCATGAGCGTGCAAGACACCATCAAGCAGCAGGTGACCGGCAACAAGATCGTGCTTTACATGAAAGGCTCCCCCGATTTTCCGCAATGCGGCTTCTCTGCTCGCGCCGTCCAGGTGTTGCGCGCCTGCGGCGTGGACGACATCCATGGCATCGACGTGCTCGAAGACCCAGACATTCGCCAGGGAATCAAGGACTACGCCAACTGGCCGACGATTCCACAGTTGTACGTCAACGGCGAGTTTGTCGGCGGCGCGGATATCATCACCGAGATGTACCAGTCGGGCGAGTTGCAGAAGCTGCTGAAGTAACTTTCCCGATCGACCCGGACGCTACGCTATCGGCCGTTCGCGCCGATAGGGCCGGCACGTCAGACGCAGCCGCTCACGCGTGCGCGGGCGGATGCGGTGCGTCCACGGCGTCTCGCGCGCCTCGAGCCATGCGGGCGATGTGCACACTTCGGGGCTCGTCATGTGGTAGACCGCGACGTACTTGGGCGTGCCCTCGATGCCCACGAAGCGGCGCGCGTCGATCACGCCGGGCACTTTGGCGAGATTGGGCAGGTGCTCCTCGTCCATCCAGTGCGCGTAGTCCTCTTCGGCGCCGGGCTCCAAGTTGAATCCCATGAACAGCAGACCCCCGCAATCGCGCGGCGAAACGACGTTGCCCGGCGTGATCTGCTCCGCCGCGACGCGCAGCACGCCCTGACACATCGACACCATCCGGCGCGTCCACGGCGAGGGATTACGATGACCGATCGCCAGATATTGCGGGCTTCGCAGCACATCGACAGACTCCAGGTCGTAGCTCGCCAACGCGATCTCGGGACGGTCGACATCGATCCAGCGCTGTGCGCTCAGAAACCCCGGCACTTTCTCCCGATCGGGAATGTGCTCGGTGTCGTACCAGTCGTTGAATTCGTCTTCCGGGCAACCGCTGATGTCGAATGCCGCCATCAGCAAGCCGAGCCGCTTGACCATTGCACTGCTCCTTCCCGCCAAATCCTACCAGTCGATACCATGCGGGCTACTCTAGCCCCTTTCACGCGCGCGAAAGCGCAACGGGTGCGCACGAGCGAGCCGGCGTTTCGCTCACCATGGCTTGCCAGCGCTTTTCCGGCGCGCACCGCGCGCTGCCTCAGGCAACGCAGGCGCGCCGACCCCTATAGAATGTACCGCGATGCGCGTAGCGCGCGAGAGTGATGCGCCTTGAATGACTCGGTCGCCCTGGTAACCGGAGGATCTCGCGGCATCGGCCGCGCGATCTGCCAGACGCTCGCACGCCAGCACTGGCTGGTCGTCGCCGTCGCGCGCGATCGGCAAGCACTTGCCGCGACGGCGCAGACGATCGTTGCCGCCGGCGGGCGCTGCGAGCATTTCGTGTGCGACGCACGCGATCGGAGCGCGATCGATCGCTGTGTGACGACGATCGAGCGCGAGCACGGAAAGATCGATCTCTTGGTGAACAATGCGGGCGGCGGCACGGCGGGCCGCCCCCTCGCCGCGGAGGAAATGCGCGATCAGGACTGGGTCGACATGATCGACCTCAACCTCACCAGCGTGTATCGCTTCTGCCGCGCCGCGGTGCCGGCGATGAAAGCCCGCAGGTCCGGCTCGATCGTGAACGTCGCGTCGGTCGCCGCGCATGTCGCGAGCAATCTTTCCAACGTTGCCTACACCGCCGCCAAGACCGGCATGGTGGGGCTGTCGCGCCATCTCGCCAAGGAGCTCGGTCCGTTCGGCATCCGCGTCAATACCATCGCGCCCGGCATCGTCGCCTCCGAGCGCGTGGCCGCGAAGTACGAGACCTACAGCGAGGCCGAACGCGCCTCGATTCTCGGCCGCATCCCGCTCGGCCGCATCGGGCGGGTCGAGGAAGTCGCCGCGGTGGTCGCCTTTCTCGGCTCGGACGCCGCCTCCTACATCCACGGCGCCCTGATCGACATAAACGGCGGGTTGTTCATGGATTAGCGAACGGCGGTCAGCAGGAAGTAAAACTGACCGAGCAGTACCAGCGCCATCACCACCAGGGCGCCCTTGAGCCAGCGCCGATACGTCGGCGCCGGTACCCGGTTGCGTATGCGGCCGCCGGCAAGCGAGGTCACGACGCCGATCACGCACAGCGGCAGGGTCGAGAGCCACGTTGCGATGGCGATATCGCCGGTTGCGATCAAGGTCGAGAGCTGGGTCGTCTTGCCGGTGAAGAAACAGACGTTGAGCGCCTTCACCAGAGCGCCCGGCGCCAGGCCGAGCGAGAGAAAATAGATCAAAAGCGGCGGTGCGGCGATATTGACCGAACCCTCGAACAGCCCGCCCAGAAAACCGAACAGCATGCCCGCTTTGTGGCGATGAGTCCGGATGAGCTCCGACTCGCCGCGGCCGATCCAATCGAGCCCCAGGTAGACGGCGATGGCAAACGCGAGCAGCAGGGTCAACGGCGCCGGATCGATCACGATGAACAGCTGCGTCCCGGTGTATGCGCCGAGCAGCGCCCACAACGGCATGCGCCACCATTCGCGCACGGTGGCGAAAAAAGGACCGCCGGCGACGATGGCGGCGATGATCACCGCAAGCGTCGGCGGCACGACCAGGACGACGGCGGTCTTGACGCCGGTGACGAACGAAATGAGCGGTGTGGCGACCAGCGGAAAGCCCAACCCGAGCGTGCCGTGCACGAGCCCGGCGAAAGCGATCGTGAACGTCACGTAGACGATCGATAGCAGCGGCAGGCTGTCGAGCGCGATCAGACGACATCCTTGCTCGCAGCAGCACCCTGCCCGCGCGGTGAATTCATGTCATGACTCCATCGTTGGACGCGCGCGGCGCGTTCTCGTCGACTCCGCGGCGCGCTCGAGCCCCAGCGCCCGCGCCACAGCCTCGGCGGCGTGAATGGCGGCGCGGGGTGAAAGTTGCTCGATCTGTTCGCGGCAACTATACCCCGAAGCTACGATCATCTGATCACTGCCCGCGGCACGCACGGCAGGCATCAGCGCGAGTTCGGCCGCCTTCACCGACAACGCGTAGCTCTCGGGGCGAAAGCCGAATGCGCCGGCCATGCCGCAGCAACCCGAGTCGATCGCCCGGGCCGAGACGCCGACGCGATGCAGCAGCGCCATCTCGCCGTCCATGCCGAGCAGCGCCTTGTGATGGCAATGGCCGTGAACCATGGCGCGCAGGCCACTAGCGCACTCGGGCAGGCCGGGCTCGCGCTGGAGAAAATCGCTGAAGTAGACCACCTGTTCGGCGAGTTTGTGCGCCAGCGGATCGGCCGCGAGAAGATTGGGCAGCTCATCCTTGAAAACCGAGACGCACGCCGGCTCCAGACCCACGACCGGGATACCCGCTTCGATCTCGTTGCGCAGCGTTTGTACGATCTCCTCCAGCTGCGCTCTCGCCGTATCGAGCATGCCGAAGTCGTACAACGGACGGCCGCAGCACAAGGGCTTACGCGGCAGGCGCACCGAAAAGCCGGCCGCCTCGAGCACGCGCGTGGCGGCAACCGCCGTTTCGGGATGAAAGTAATTGTTGAACGTGTCGGGCCACAGTACGACTTCACGCCTGCCCGCTGTGTCCGTCGCCCTGCCTTGAAACCAGCGCACGAAGGTCGTGCGCGCGAACCTGGGCACGCGGCGCGCGGGTGCGATCCCGGCCCAGCGCTTCGCGAGCGTGCTCAAACCCGGCGTTGCATTGACGACATTGACGATGCCGGGCGCATAGGAAGCGAGCCGTGCCCAGCGGTGGATCATGCCCATGCTGCGCGCTTGCCGCGGACGCGGATGGGTCTCGTGATAATGCGACAGGAACTCGGCCTTGTAGGTCGCTATGTCGACCTGCACCGGGCATTCGCTCTTGCAACTCTTGCAGGCGAGGCACAGGTCGAGCGCTTCCTTCACGTCCTCGTTGGACCAAAGATCGGCGAGCGTCTCGCCGCGGAAAAGCTCGCCGAGGAGGCGCACGCGCCCGCGCGTCGAATGCCGCTCCTCGCCGGTCACGCGGTAGCTCGGACACATCACGCCGCCCTCGAGATTGCGGCACTTCGCAACGCCGAGGCAGCGCTCGGCGGCATGCGCGAAGCTGCCGAAGTCGGCGGCGAACGAAAACCGCGTAGTCGGCTCGATCGGGCGGTACTCGGGATGGATGCGCAGGTTTTCATCCACGCGGTAGGCATCCACCACTTTGCCGGGGTTCATGCGATTGCCCGGATCCCAGACCGCCTTGAACTCCCGGAATGCTTGCATGAGCTGCGGCCCATACATGCGCGGAAGGAACTCGGCGCGCGCCTGACCGTCGCCATGTTCGCCGGAGATCGAGCCGCCGTACTTGACCACGAGATCGGTCGCTTCCCGCATGAAGCGGCGCATCGCGGCGATACCCGCGTGCGATTGCAGATCGAAGGTGATGCGGCCATGGATACAGCCGTCGCCGAAGTGACCGTAGAGCGAGGAGCGATAGCCGTAGCGGTCGAGCAGGCGGCGGAACTCGCGCAGATAGTCACCCACCCGCGCCGGATCGACCGCGGCATCCTCCCAGCCTGCGCGCGGCTCTTCGCGCACACCGGGCACCGCGTTACTCGCTCCGGCGCCCACCTCGCGAATCGCCCACACGATTTTCTGCTCGGCGCCCGGATAGATGCGCGAGCCGCGGACGAGGCCTGAGCGCGTCTCGGCGTCGATCAGCGCGCGCGCGCGCTGCATCGCCTGGTCGAGATCGTCGGCGCCGAGCTCGACCATGAGCCAGCCCGATCCCGGGGGCAGCAATGCGATCTCGGCTCCGAGCAGCGCTTTCTTGCCGAGATCCTCGATCAGCATGACATCGAGCCCTTCGAGCGCCAGAGGTGCATGCTCGAGGATGAAAGGCGTGCGATCGCCGGCGACGAACATGTCATCGTAGCCTAGCACCGCCAGCACGCGCACCGGCGGACTCTCGACCAGCCTCACCTTGGCGCGCAGCACGATCGCGCAGGTGCCCTCGGTGCCGACCAGCGCGCGCGCGAGGTTGAATCCGTGCTCGGGTAGAAGCTCGTCGAGGTTGTAGCCCGAGATGCGCCGCCGAATACGCGGGAACTCGCCGCGCACCCGCTCGCCGTGGCGTTGCGCGAGCTGCGCAAGCGCCGAGTAGATCTCCGCCTTGCGCCCGCCGGCCGCCACGATGGCATCGAGATCCTGCGCGGAGGTCGGGCCGACCCACATGCGACTGCCGTCGTAGGTGAGTATTTCGAGCGCCTCGACGTTCTCGACCGTCTTCCCCGCCATGACCGAGTGCGCGCCGCACGAGTTGTTGCCGATCATGCCGCCGATCGTGCAGCGGCTGTGGGTGGCGGGATCGGGACCGAACGTGAGCCGGTGGCGCTCGGCCGCGCTGCGCAGGCTGTCGCAGATTACTCCGGGCTCGACCACGGCGGTGCGCGCCTGCGGATCGATCGCGACGATGCGCGTGAGGTAGCGCGACACATCCAGGACCACGGCAACATTGCAGGTCTGCCCGCAGAGGCTCGTCCCCGCGCCGCGCATGAGGATGGGCGCATCGAATTCGCGGCAGGCGGCCACTGCGGTGACGACGTCATCGAGCGTGCGCGGGACGACGACGCCGATCGGCACCTGGCGGTAATTGGAGGAGTCGGCTGCGTAGAGCGCACGCGCACCCGCATCGAAGCGCACCTCGCATGCGAGCTGCGCGCGCAGGCGCGCTTCGAGCGCAGCCGCATCGACCCGGCGCCCGGCAACGGCTTCGGGATTCATTGCACGATTATAGCGACGCGCGCTCAGGCGGCTGAGTCAGAACGTGCGACGCAACGGAGGATCGCGGCTTCATGCTGCGGCACCGCCGCCAGGATCTCGACGGACGGTAGTGTCTCAGTTTCAGATGTAACGGGTGGCTACCTAGAAACAAGGTTTGCGACACTCGCGTCTATCTCAACGCGCTCGTCGCACATGTCCCATAAATCGTTATGACATGTGCTTTGTCTACCATGGCCGCCCCTTGTGCCGTGCCAAAGTACGGTCAACACACCGTGTCGCTTCACGACTTCAATTGCCGGCAGAAAATCGCTGTCGCCTGCTACCAGAATTGCACGAGTTATTTGGTGGGTTGCGGCTAGCTCGACCATGTCCACGCCGAGCAGAATATCGACGCGCTTTTGAGCGAATATGGGAGAACCGTCCTGGCGTTTCCCGCGGAATTCGAGTTTCCCAAGGCGAACCTGAAAGCGAGGCAACCTAGACAGGGCTGCGAAGTACTTTTCGCTGCTCGAAAAGCGCTGTCGTTCATCCACGGTCGGCGGGTTACTCTGATACGGGAGACAATGGTAGTAGTAGGTCCGTAGGAGGTCGCACCCTTGGGTGACGTGCTGAGCAAACTTGCCGTAGTCAACCTTTATGCCGCCAAGGTGGTGCTGAAATAGCTTGTCTACGTAAGCGCCGTCTACAAACACAGCACATCGATCCATTTCTCTCCCCAAATGGAAAAGGCCGGTGGGTTACACCGGCCTTTCGATATACTCACCCGGCATCCTGTGGAACGCCGGGGTGGATTCGCGCCCTTTATCCGAGGTGAACAAAGGGGAAGATTCTGTTGCGAACTCTACCCCCATAACGGCAAAAGCGCAACCACATTTAGGCCAGCATACCGATGTATGAACTGGCGATGTGGCAAAAGTTCACGGTGAGTAAGCAAATCCCATGCCCTTAGTCGGCCAACTTCGCGATTTCTTCGAGCGTCCACACGTGGTCAGAAACCTTCGCTTCCATCGCTGGTGTCACGCGCAACGACTTGTGAATGCGTCCGAAGTTGTAATACATGTAGTGGATAGCGATGGCGTGCGCGTGGTTCTCAATCTTCTTTGAGAAGCCGTTCGACAGCCGCGCGAACCGCTTCATGCTCATGCGCATTGTCAGGTTCTGGCGCTCGACGTAGGACGTTGAGATGTGCGCAGGATCGGGATTGCCAGTAACCGTGCCGGTGATTGTGCCAGTGCAATGGCCTGGACTGTACCGGCGCTCTTGCTGGTTGCCTTCCGGCTGACCGTAGAGTTTCACGAGCATGGCGTAATCCACATCGGCGCCGAAGGCTTCTTCAACCGCTTTCAGATACGCCTTGTGGCCGTCGCTGGTGAGCTGCACTCGATTCGCGAGACGGCCGGCCAGGTCGGCGATGAACGCATTCGCGTACTCGGCATCCCGAGAGCCGACCAACCAAGAAGGCACGACTTTGGTATCGGCGCAGATCGCCGTCCACGTATATACATCGCCGCGCCCAAGGCCGCGCATATTCGGCGGCGTGTTCTTCTGCTTGCTGTAGCAAAAGGACCAGATCTCGTCGACTTGGACACGCTTGCAGGGGAGGTTTCGCAGGACTTCGTTCTGGTAAATCGCGCAAGCCGTGCCGAGGTCGACCAATAGCTTCGTGACGGTATTGATGCTGCGGCCGGTGAGACGGGTAATGGCGCGCAGCGAATTACCCTCAACGAGCAGGCCGAGGATTGTGGCGCGATCTTCGAGGCTCAGGCGATTCATGCTTGCTCCATTCAAACTGAACTATATGCCTGAGCGAATCAGTTGTCAAGCAGTAAACACTCAAGATACGACAAATCTGTCGTATCCTTGTTGTAATCGGATTTTGGTTTCCGCTAGAATAGAGCCTGCTCGGGTGGAGGCCCGAGCAGGTAAGTGGTAAGCGGCATTTGCGGGATTGCTAGTCCCAGGAAGGACGGGTGCAGTAAAGAACCATCATGAGACAGATGATCCCTCTGCAATTCGGGCGCCGGTAGCTCAATCGGACAGAGCGCCCGCCTGCTAAGCGGGTGGTTGCGGGATCATGCCCCGCCCGGCGCGCCCTTTTTCTTAGGTGTTAAGTATAGGCTCATCGCCTAAATTCTTCAAGGAGGTTGTGATGTCCTCCGACCCAAGTGCAGGTATTGATTACGAATTAGTTTTGGCCGACTTGAGGGCTAAGCGCGACAAGCTGGATGCAGCGATTACCGGAATTGAAACGATGCTTGGTGTGCGTGGCCTTGCGAGCGAGCCATCGGCGAAGCCAAGCGCGACACCAGGCAATGACCTTGGTCCCGGTGCGTTTCTCGGCATGACCATAGTTGATGCTACCGTGAAGCTGCTGCAGGCAAAACGAGCCAACCAGCGCACCGAGGACATACTGAGCGCTCTCAAGGCTGGCGGAATCGCTCTGGCATCGAGTAATCCAATCAATACGGTTGGATCTGTGCTTAACAGGGATTGGGCGCAAGGCGGAGAAATTGTTCGCGTGGATCGCGGTGTATGGGGGCTTGCCGCATGGCACCCGCGGCTACGGAAGAAGTCCGCAGAGCCCAAGAATGGGAATGGGAGTACAGAAGGTCAGAAGAACCAAACGGACGAAGTAAACTCTGGCGAAGCCGACAACCAATCCAACCCTTAATCCGTTTTCTTAGACCATCTGGCCCTCGCAGCCCTCAGCGCGAGGGCCTTTCTTTGTTCTGCTGACAGCAGCGACATGCGCTTAGGTCCACCAACCTTGCCACCCTTGCTGCCAGCTTCAGCGGCATCGTTTCGCTCGCAATCATCTTCCGCTTCACCAGTGGAAATACCAACGATCAGCTTCGCAAGCTGGTTAACGTCGCGCGGTCTCTTCGGTCGCGTAGCCATGCGGCCATTTTACCGGCATGCTAAGGGTGTCGCATCAACGGTTACGATCAAACTGAGACACTACCCGACGGACGCATCCGGGATCCGATCTGCATCGCGCCGAGCGCGCTGCCGTCCGCAGCTTGATTACGGTCACGCAGCGCGCGGCCTGCGCACGGACGCTGCCGCGTTTGCAGATGCCGTGTACGCGTGCAACAATGCCTTGCGCCCGCCGCCATGGTGCGTCCGCCCGTGCGCGTCGAATTGACACGCACGGGCGCAATGATCGGCTGCCTCGGTATGGATTCGACAAGCTACGACTACGTCATCGTCGGCGCCGGATCAGCCGGTTGCGTACTCGCCAACCGCCTGAGCGCCGATGGCCGACATGCCGTGCTGCTGCTCGAAGCGGGACCGGCCGATCGCTCGATCTGGATCCACCTGCCGATCGGCTACGGCAAGACCATGTTCCACCGCCGCTACAACTGGCGCTTCAGCACCGAACCGGATCCGGGCGTGAACGGTCGGCGCGTCTACTGGCCGCGCGGCCGCGGCCTGGGCGGATCGAGCTCGATCAACGGGCTCATCTTCATCCGCGGACAGCCGCAGGATTACGAGCGGTGGAAGCAAGCCGGTAACGCCGGTTGGGGTTGGGACGATGTGCTGCCCTATTTCATCCGCTCCGAAGACAACTGCCGCGGCGCGAGCGATCTGCACGGCGCCGGCGGGCCGCTCGCCGCGTCGGACATCGGCGAGCAGCATCCGCTGGTCGATGCCTTCATCGCTGGCGCGGCTGATCTCGGCATCGCGCGCAACGACGACTTCAACGGCCGCGACCAGGAAGGCGCGGGTTACTACCAGCTCACCACGCGCAACGGCTTGCGCTGCTCGGCGGCGGGCGCCTATCTGCGCCCGGCGCGCAAACGAACCAACCTCACCGTCGAGACCGGTGCGCACGCGACCCGCATCGTCTGCCAGGGCCGGCAAGCCGTCGGCGTACGTTACCTGCGAGGCGGCGTCGAGCGCGAGGCGCGGGCGCGCGGCGAAGTGATCGTGGCCGCCGGCGCCCTGCAGAGCCCGCAGCTCTTGCAGCTCTCCGGTATCGGTCCCGCGGCGCTGCTGCAATCCCACGGCATTGCGGTCGTGCACGCGCTGCCGGGCGTAGGCGGCAACCTGCAGGATCACCTGCAGGCACGGGTGATGTTTCGCTGCACACGCTCGATCACCACCAACGACGACTTGCGCCACTGGCATCGACGCATGGCAATCGGCATGAGGTGGTTGCTGTTCCGGCGCGGGCCGCTCGCGGTCGGCATCAACCAAGGCGGGGCATTCGCCCGCGTCATGCCGGACTCGAAATCGCCCGACGTGCAGTTTCACTTCGGCACACTGTCGGCGGATCTCGCCGGCGCCAAGCCGCACGACTTCCCCGGTTTCACGATGTCGGTGTGCCAGTTGCGGCCCACCAGTCGCGGCAGCGTGACGATCGAGTCCCGCGATGCCTTCGCAGCACCGGCGATGAAGCCGAACTACCTTTCCACCGAGCTCGACTGCGCCACCGCAGTGGAAGGCGTGAAACTTGCGCGGCGCATCGCCGCGACCCCTTCCATGCGAGCTTACGTCGCCGAGGAAATCCGGCCCGGGCCGCAGACCGACAGCGACCAGGCGCTGCTCGAGTTCGTGCGCAATCACGGCGCGACCATCTTCCATCCGGCTGGCACTTGCGCGATGGGTGCGGACGACAACGCGGTCGTCGATACGCGCCTGCGAGTGCGCGGCATGACGGGGTTGCGCGTGGCCGACGCCTCGATCATGCCGACGCTGGTCTCGGGCAACACGAACTGGCCGGTGATCATGATCGCCGAGAAAGCGTCCGATATGATTCTTGAAGATGCGCGGGACAACTGAGCCCTAGTGTCCCGAGTCAGAAGTTCGCCGCACAAAAGATGCCGAAATCGACGCCATACTTTGTCGCGAATCCTCGCCAGGTGTCCAACCTGGCTGCGGTTCGCTTCGCGTCTGGCGTCGATTTC
>WYBJ01000248.1 GCA_011525945.1 Burkholderiaceae bacterium
CGACCAGCGTTGCGATATGCCGGCTGTCCACCGGCTCGTGCAGATCCAGTAGCTGATTGCGGCTGCGCAGCCGCTCGAGGTAGCCCCTGAAGCCCTCTCGTTCGTACATAGCTCTCTCGCTGCAATTGCGCCGCGCGTAAAGCGCGCGCCGATATTCGCCGTACGCGCGCAGCGACACCGGCCCCGACCGCGTCAAGACGGTCCACGCCGGGCAGTATAGGCGAAACACCGGCAGCAGGCACCGAGGGCGCTCTCACCCCGGCACTCGGTCGCCGGCGAACTGTTCACGGCTTTCCAGCCGCCTCGGGTATCATCCCGCCTGCGCACGTACGTCCACTCATCGACAGGACCCGCCATGACCGCCGCAGCGCTATTGCCTCGCATCGCATTCATCCTCCTTGCCGGCGCCGTACTCGCCGCCTATGCGCAAGATCCGCCCGCCAAACCCGGAGCCTACGAGCCGCAGGTCGGCCAGGAAGGCAAGGACGTCGTCTGGGTGCCCACGCCGCAAGCGCTGGTCGATCGCATGCTCGACATGGCCAAGGTGACCCCGAGCGACTACCTGATGGACCTGGGCTCGGGCGACGGGCGCACCGTGATCACCGCCGCCAAGCGAGGCGTGCGCGCGACCGGCATCGAATACAACCCCGACATGGTCGAGCTCTCCAAGCGCAACGCCGAAAAGGAAGGTGTCGCCGGCAAAGCCGAGTTTCTCAAGGCCGACCTGTTCGAGACCGATTTCTCGCGCGCGAGCGTCATCACGATGTTCCTGCTCCCGGACATCAACCTGCGGCTGCGGCCGAAAATCCTCGACATGAAGCCAGGCACGCGCGTGGTCTCGAACACCTTCACCATGGGCGAGTGGGAAGCCGACGAGACCAGCACGGTGGCCGAGGCAGGCGGCTACTATCGCACCGCGCTACTCTGGATCGTTCCGGCCAAGGTGGACGGCAAGTGGAAATCCGCGCAAGGCGATCTGGAGTTCACCCAGGCCTTCCAGAAGCTCGGCGGCAACGTCGGAACGGCGAACGGACCGGTCATGTTGAGCGGCAGACTGCACGGCGATCGCATCACGTTCACCGCCGGCGGCACCGAGTTCACGGGACGCGTCGACGGGAACACCATCGAAGGTACGGCCAAGTCGGGCGCGTCGACCCGTCCATGGAAAGCAACGCGCGGCTGAGGTCGGGCGATGAGCGGCTGCGACGAGCATGCCAGTTCCGATCCGCTGTACGGTAGCGCTCAGCGTACGCGACTCGGATCCCAGCTTGTGCGGTAGCCTTCGTCGAGCGCGTCGAGCTTGCGCATGTCGCCCGCGTCCAACTCGAAGTCGTACAAAGCCGCATTCTCGCCGATGCGCTGAAGGCGGGCAGACTTCGGAATCGCGACCACATCGTGCTGCAAGGCCCAGCGCAGCAACACCTGCGCCGTTGTCTTGCCGTGACGCTTGCCGATCCCCGCAAGCGTCGGATGGTCGAGCTTGTCGCCGTGCGTCAGCGGGCAGTAGGCGGTGAGCGTGATGCCTTTCGCGGTGCAGTACTCGAGCAGCTTCCTCTGGTAGAGAAAGGGACTGAACTCGACTTGGTTGTTGGCCGGCACGACATCCGTTTCGCGCAGCAGCTCTTCCAGGTGCGCGATCGTGTAGTTGCTCACCCCGATCGATCTCGCGCGCCCCTGGCGTTTCAATTCCACCAACGCACGCCACGAGTCGGCGCGCTTGCCGGGTTCGGGCCAGTGAATCAGATACAGATCGACATAGTCCAGACCGAGCCGGTTGAGGCTGTGCTCGAACGCCTTCAGCGCCGAGTTGTAGCCCTGGTCGGAATTCCACAGCTTGGTGGTGACGAAGATCCGGTCGCGCGCGATGCCGCAGTCGCGTACCGCGCGGCCGACGTCCTCCTCGTTGCCGTAGAGCGCTGCCGTATCGATGTGGCGATAGCCGAGCGCCAACGCATGCGCCACCGCTCGCCGGCAGCTGCCGCCGTTGGGCACCTGGTAGGTGCCGTAGCCGAATAGCGGGATCGCGTGGCCGTCGTTCATTCGCAGCACGCTGGCGATAGTGAGCTCGGACATGCCGCCTCCAAAGGACGCGCTGCTGGCGGTCCAAGGAAAGCGGCCGTGCGCATCGCGGCAGTATTGTAGGCTCACACGGTCCGGCGAGTGGGCGTTCCGTGTCCGCGGATCGAGCGTTCGCGGCCGAACGCTCGAGGTTGCTCCGCGATCGACGCCGGGATGCGGCAATCTCAGGCGAGCAGCAAGACGGTGAGCATCATGCCGATACCCGCGGCGACGCCGACCGTGAGCGCCGCGCCCACTAGCGTGGCGAGGTCGCGTGCGATCTGGATCGGGCTGCGGGAGGCGAGGCGCTGGGTGCGGGTTCGGGCATCTGCGGCAAGCAACATGATTACATCTCGTTGTGATGACTGGCGCACCGATCGGAGCCGAGGCCCCGAACCCGTGCCGGATCCATGAACACGAGGAGCTGCGGCGCGCCGGATCATTGAGCCTGCCCGGGCGGGCGCGGGCTTGCCCGCAATCGGGCGCAGTCACGATCAATTGTGGCGGCAACATGGCTTTACGACCGGCGCAGATCGCGCACGGCGCGCACGATGTAGTATTGGTCGCTCACGCACCGGGCGTCATTCGCCCCGGGTGCTTGGCGCAACACCTAGCCAGGAACAGGGCATGAGCCGCCTGATCGCGATCGTCGAGGACGATCTTTCCATCCGCGAGAACTACGCCGACGCGCTGCGCAAGCAGGGCTACCAGGTCACGTGCCACGCCGACCGCGCTGCGGCAATGCGCGCATTCGCGGCACGCCTGCCGAATCTCGCCATCATCGACATCGGGCTTGCCGACGAAATCGACGGCGGCTTCGAGCTGTGCCGGGCGCTGCGCGCGATGTCGGCCACCATACCGATCATCTTTCTCACCGCCCGCGACAGCGACATCGACACCGTCTCGGGGCTGCGCATGGGCGCCGACGATTATCTCACCAAGGACATCAGCCTGCCGCACCTCTTGGCGCGCATCGCCGCACTGTTCCGGCGTCTGGACGCCGCGCAGTCGCCCGCGGCCGCCGACGACATGCTGGAGCGCGGCAAGCTCGTGGTGGATTCGAGCCGCATGCGGGTGACCTGGGCTGCGGCTCCAGTCGATCTCACGGTCACCGAGATCTGGATCGTGCACGCGCTCGCGCGCCATCCGGGGCACGTCAAGCACCGCGAGCAGCTCATGCGCGACGCGCGCATGGTGGTCGACGATACCACCGTCACCTCGCACATCAAGCGCATCCGGCGCAAGTTCGTCGAGGTCGACCCGGGCTTTGACTGCATCGAAACCGTCTACGGCATGGGGTACCGCTGGAAATCGGCGTAAGCGAACGCTCGCGCCGTCCATGCCATGAGCATCACCGGTAAACTTACCAGCCGCATGCGCTTGAGCATCCGCTCGAAGATGCTGCTGGTTTCATGCGTGCTGCTGGCGATCCCCTGGATCGCGTATCGCTATGCGGGCGAGCTCGAGCGCATCCTGCGCGAGACGCAGGAAACTTCCGTGCTCAACACCGCCCGGGCCGTCGCGACCGCACTCAACGATCGGCCGAGCCTGTTCGTCGTCGCCCGGCACGCAGCCGCGCTCGACGGCGCGAACGCGATCGTCGCCTACAAGCTGCCGCGCCCGATCGAGCTCGACGGCCGCCTCGACGACTGGTACGCGCAGGGTGCCGAGCTGCGCGCGCTCGGGCGCGAACATGTCATCGAACAGGCCTCGGACGCGAACGTAGCACCGATCACGCTCTGGCATGCTGTGGGTGTCTACGACTCCCACCTGTACGCGGCGTTCGAGGTGATCGACGAGCGGCTGGTCTACCGGACCCCCGCGCATGCGCGAGTCGATGCTGCCGACCATGTCCGTATCGGCGTTCAAACTCCGTGGGGGGAGCTGCGCCGCTACATCGTCTCCGCCGACGCGCCCGGGCCGGTAACGGCGTTCCAGGTTCCCACCGACGCCGCAGGTGCGGCAAGCGCCGAGCCGGAGGCGCGCATCCAGGGCTATTGGCGCGAGACGCCGCGGGGATTCAACCTTGAGCTGCGCCTGCCCCGGGCGCTGGTGGGCGCACGACTGGGTTTCGCGTTCGCCGATGTCGACGATCCTGCCACGCGCACGATCCGCTCGATCGTCGGCTCGGTCGGCGCCGAAGGACGCGAGAGCCTGGGCACAGCCACCGTACCGCCGCCGGAGGCTCTGCAAATCGTGCGCTCGCTCGCGCGTCCCGGCACCCGCGTCTGGATCATCGCCGCCGACCATCGACTCGTCACCCGCAGCGGCAGTCTGCGCGCGGCCAACGCCGAGCGGCCGGCCGCGATCGAAGCACAGCAAGGTTTGATCGCGCACATCGAGGCTTTTCTGCGACCGTTGTACCGGCTGTTGCTGCCGCCCGCACCGACGCTCGCCGTCGAACCGGAGGCGTTCGCAGCGCTGTATTCCGGCAACGAAGCCGATGCCGCCCTCGCCGGCCGGGTCGTGAGCGGCCGGCGACCGCTCGAAGGCACTCCGATCGAGGTGCTCGCTTCGGCGCACCCGGTTTGGGCGGACGACCGGGTCATCGGCGCAGTCGTGGTCGAGGAGACGACCGAGTCCGTGCTCGGCGTGCGCCAGCGCTTGCTCGAGCGCCTGCTCTCGCTCGCGCTCGGCGCATTTCTCGTGGTCGGCGTCGCCCTGTTCGGCTTCGCCACCCGGCTCGTCATTCGCATCCGGCGGCTGCGCGACGAAGCCGAGCAGGCGATCGATCCGGCCGGGCGGCTGCGAACCGTGACGGCGAGCTCGTCCGCGGGCGACGAAATCGGCGATCTGTCGCGCAGCTTCGCGAGCGCGCTTGATCGCCTCGCTCAGTACACGCAGTACCTGGAGGGTCTCGCGACGCGGCTCTCGCACGAGCTGCGAACGCCGATCGCGGTGGTGCGCTCGTCGTTCGACAACCTGAAGCTGCAACCGCTGCCGGCCGAAGCCGACGTTTACGTGGCGCGTGCCGAGCAAGGTCTGGCGCGGCTTGCGACCATCATCACGCGCATGACCGAGGCGACCCGGCTCGAGCGCATGCTACGCGACGCCGAGCGCGAGCGCTTCGACGTGCGCGCGGTCGTGAGCGGCTGCGTCGAGGGCTATCGGATCGCCTACGCGAACCGGCGCTTCCAGCTCGCGGCGCCGGAGGCGGGCGTGTTCGTGAGCGGCGTGCCCGATCTGATCGCGCAAATGCTCGACAAGCTCGTCGCCAACGCGGCCGACTTCGCGCGCGGCGCCACCCCCATCGAAGTGGAACTGCGCGCCACAGCGCACGAAGTCATCGTCACGGTGCGCAACGAAGGGCCGCCGCTCTCACCGCAGATCAAAGAGCGTCTGTTCCGCTCCATGACCTCGGTACGCCCGCAGATCCAGGGTGAGGAGCCGCATCTGGGGCTTGGCCTGTACATCGTGCAACTGATCGCGGACTTTCACCACGCCAAGGTGGTCGCACGCGATCGCGCCGATGTCGAAGGCGTCGAGGTACAGGTGCAGTTGCCGCGGCTCGTCAGCGACCCGGGCTGAGCGCTGTCAAGGATGACGCCATTGCCGCCCGCGATGTGTCGATGATTGCGTCGTCGCCCGGAACGCGCGCAGGCGCGACCGGGCGATGCGCCGCCGAGCGCTGTTGGCGCAGCTCACGCCGGCGTGAGCTGCGCCAAGAAAGCCCGGTCGCGCAAGACCGCGAGCAGCGCGTCGAAGCGGGCGCGCGAAACAACCATCGCCGCCCTGAGGGCTTCGACCGCGAGCCGCTGTTGCGCGAATTCCGCTTCCTGCCACGCGACCTCGAGCACGTCCATGGCGGCCAGGGCACGCCGGCGTTTGGCGCGCAGCGCATCGGCCAGATCGAGCAGCCGTGCGATCGCCTGCTGCTGCGGATGCGGCGGCAGCGCGAGGGCGAGCGAGCGCAAGCGGGGCGATGCCGCGCTTGCCTGCCGGCGTCCGGCCAGCGCCTGCTGTAAGCGCAGATGAAACTCGTTGCTCACCAGCAGATGACGCAGATAACCCGGATCGTGCGCGTTCGAGCGCACGACGAGCCATTCGGCGGATGCGAGCGCCGTGTGCGCAGCCGGCTCGACCACGACCCAGGCTCGGCGCGGCTCGCTCATGGCCCGTGACAGAAGCACGTCGCCGGTCCGAACCATGACGAGCCTGCCGCGCAGCGCGCACCCGGCCGTGACTTGCGGACTGCCGCGGCCGAATGCGGCCATGTCGTAAAGCGCGAACGACCCGGCCCCGCGTCGCGATCGGTCGAAATACCGCAGCGGATGGACCAGCAGCTCGCCAAGCGTCACGTACTGCGGCGCCCGCGATGTCACCGCTGCCGAACCGCTCATTTCAGCATGCCGACCAGATCGCGGATGCCCTGAAGGATTTCCGCTTCGAGCGCGGCGACCTCGTGCAGGATCGCGTGCGGCTGCGCTGGCGCATCGATCGGGCGCGCCGCGCGATAGCGCTCCAGACCGAGCGCATAGTGCGGCGGCGCGATGGCCTCGCGGCGCACGAAGAAGCTCGCCACCGCAGCGGGCGCATCACGCTCGACCGGCCAACGGTCGAGGAGCTGCGCGATGTCGCGTGCGGCGTCGAGCTGGTGAAAGCCGATACGCTCGCTCGCCCCGCCCTTGGCCACGACCAGGATCGCGGCGCGCAGGCGTGGCCGGAAGAGCCCGGCGCGCAGCGCGATCACGGTCTGCAGGGCGTTCTCTTCTACCAGCCGCCGGCGCAGCGACCGATGCGCGCGCGTATCACCTTCGAGCACGCTCTGCGGTACGACCAACGCGAAGCGCCCGCCGTCCTTCAGGGCCAGCAGCGCCCAGGCAACGGCGAGGAGGTCGGCCCGGCGAGTGCGCGCGAGCGCGCGTAGCTCCGCGCTCGCGGCATCGATACGGCCGGCAAACGGCACCGCACCGATGACAGCCGAATGCTGCCCGACCGGCGCCGGACGGGCTAGATCGATCGCCGATGCCTCGGCGCAGTCTGGTGCGTAATCCGCGCCCGCGAGCACCTCGAGCAGGCGGCGGACTGCGGGCGGTTCGTGGCGTGCGCGCGTATCGGCTTGCATACGGCGCGCAGTATAGCGGCAAGATCGGCCCGGTCCCGCCTGCGGGATTCGCGCCCGCGCTGCCGCCGCGGGCGGCGGTCGGTCAGAACGTCGGTATGTTCGCGATCTTCGCCACTTCGCCGTAGCGCTTCATTTCGGCGGCGACCATCGTCTCGGTTTCGGCCACCGTGCGCGGCGCCATCACCACGCCCGTGACCGCGAACGCCTTGATCACCTCGGGCATGACAAGCACCTTGCGCGTATCGGCCGAAAGCTTGTCGATGATGGACTTGGGTGTCTTCGCGGGTGCGGCCATGATGATCCACAGATCGAACTCGAAACCCGGCAGCGCCGCTTCGGCTACAGTCGGCAGATTCGGGACCACCGGGTTGCGTGCCTTCGAAGTAACCGCGAGCCCCAGCGCCTTGCCGTCCCTAAGAAACGACACCGCCGCGCCCAGCGGCGCAAAGAACACGTCGACCCGCCCGGTGATCGCATCCAGCAGCGCTTCCGGCGTGCCCTTGTAGGGGATGTGGGTGTGCTTGAGTTTCGCCGCGAGCATGAACGACTCGCCGCAGAAGTGCGTGCCGCTGCCGATGCCGGCCGAACTCCAGGTGAACTTTTCACCCTTACGGCGCGCGAATTCGATGAAGTCTTTCAGGTTCTTCGGTCCCAGTGACGGGCTGACGACGAGCACGTGCGGGGTGGCGACGAGCGTGGTAATCGGCTGGAAGTCGCGCTTCATGTCGACCTTCCATTTCGGATACAGGAACGGGGCGATCGCGTAGCCCGACGAATGCACGAGCAGCGTGTGGCCGTCTGGCATGGCATCGGCGACGATGCTTGTGCCCAGAGTGCCGCCGGCGCCGCTGCGATTGTCGACCACCACCTGGTGACCCCACAAATCGCTCAGTTTCTGTGCCACTAGGCGCGCCGTGATGTCGGTCTGGCTGCCGGCGGTGAACGGCACCACGACCCGGACCGGCCGGGTCGGATAACTCTGAGCCTGGCCCAGACCGGCCAATGCCGCCAGAGCACAACCGGCCACGAGCCGCCGCGCCATCGTTGCAACATCCATCGCAGTTTCTCCTTCAGACTGATGAATAACGCCGAGCGCGCTTCGACATTCGGGCCGCGGCGCACGATCGCGGCTGGGTGCAGGCCTCGGCAGCGCCGAACGCCGCGGCGATTCTTGCCCGGTTCGAGCATCGTCCGTCTTGACCAAGGTCAACGATCGTAGGCGAGATTCGCGGCGAGCCAGCGCTCGACCTCGGCGCTCGGCATGGTCTTGCGCGCGGCATAGTCTTCGATCTGATCCTTGCCCACTCTGCCGAGCGCGAAGTAGGTCGCGTCCGGATGGGAAAGATAGAAGCCGCTCACGGCGGCGGCCGGCCACATGGCGAAGGACTCGGTGAGCGTGATGCCGACGCTCGGCGCATCGAGCAGTTCGAACAGCGGTCCCTTCTCGGTGTGATCGGGGCAAGCCGGGTAGCCGGGTGCAGGCCGGATGCCGCGATAGCGTTCGCGAACGAGTTCCTCGTTGCTCAGCGCCTCGTCGGGCGCATAGCCCCACAGCGCCTTGCGCACGCGCTCGTGCAGCGCCTCGGCGAATGCTTCGGCGAGGCGGTCGGCGAGCGACTTCAGCAGGATGGCGCTGTAATCGTCGTGCGCCCGTTCGAAAGCGCGCACGCGTTCCTCGGCGCCGATTCCGGCGGTGACGGCGAAGGCGCCAACGTAGTCGCGAACGCCGCTCGTGCGCGGGGCGACGAAATCGGCCAGACACCAGTTCACCCGATCGGCCGCCTTGACGTTCTGCTGGCGCAGGTTGTGCCAGACCATCAGGGTGCGATCGCGCCTCTCATCGGCATAGATCGCGATATCGTCGCCGCCGTCGATGCTGTTCGCCGGATAGAGCGCAACCACCCCGTTGGCGCTGAGCCAGCCTTCGTGCACGATTCGCTCGAGCATGGCCTGCGCTTCGGCGAGAAGCTCGCGCGCCTGTTTGCCCACCACCGGGTCGTCCAGGATCTTCGGGTACGCGCCCGAAAGCTCCCAGGTCTGGAAGAACGGCCCCCAGTCGATGTAGCGCACGAGCGTGCGCAGGTCGTAGCCGACGAACTCGCGCCGGCCGATGAAGCTCGGCTGCGCCGGCGCGTAACTCCGCCAGTCGGTCTTGAAGCCGTGCGCGCGTGCCGCGGCGAGGCTATGCATCGGCCCGGGCCCCTGCTTGGCTGCGTGCTGCGTGCGGATGCGATCGTATTCGGCCGCGACCTCGGCGCGGTAGCTCGCGCTCAGATCGGTCGAGAGCAGGTTCGAGCACACGCCCACGCTGCGCGATGCGTCCGGCACCCACACCACCGGCCCGTGATAGTAGGGCGCGATCTTCACCGCCGTGTGCACACGCGACGTGGTGGCGCCACCGATCAACAGCGGCAGATCGAATCCCTGGCGCTCCATCTCGCGCGCGACATGCGCCATTTCCTCCAGCGAGGGCGTAATGAGACCCGACACCCCCACCATGTCGCATCTTTCCTCGCGCGCGACCTCGAGGATCTTCTGTGCCGGCACCATGACGCCCAGGTTGACGACCTCGTAGTTGTTGCACTGGAGCACGACCGCGACGATGTTCTTGCCGATGTCGTGCACGTCGCCCTTGACCGTGGCGACCACCATCTTGCCTTTGGGCTTGCTGTCGCCGGACTTGGCCTTCTCCGCCTGCAGGTAGGGCTCGAGATAAGCTACCGCCTGTTTCATCACGCGCGCCGACTTCACCACCTGCGGCAGAAACATCTTGCCCGCGCCGAACAGATCGCCGACCACGTTCATGCCGTCCATGAGCGGGCCTTCGATCACCTTCAAGGGACTGCCGAGCTTGACGCGGATCTCCTCGGTATCGGCGACGATGTGACTGGTGATCCCGTGCACCAGCGCATGCGTGAGGCGCTCCTCGACCGAGCCCGCGCGCCACGCCAGCTCCTGCGCCGCGGTCTTCTTCTCGCCCTTGAGCGTCTCGGCGTATGCGACCATGCGCTCGGCGGCGTCGGGACGGCGGTTGAACACGATATCCTCGACGTGTTCGAGCAATGCCTGCGGGATGTCGTCGTATACGCCGATCTGACCGGCATTGACGATGCCCATGGTCAGACCGGCCTTGATGGCGTGATACAGAAACGCAGTGTGAATCGCTTCGCGCACCGGGTCGTTGCCGCGAAACGAGAACGAGACGTTGGAGACGCCGCCGCTTACTTTCGCAAACGGCAAAGTCTGCTTGATGATGCGGGTGGCCTCGATGAAGTCGCTGGCATAGTCACCGTGTTCCTCGATGCCGGTGGCAATGGGGAAGATGTTCGGGTCGAAGATGACGTCCTCGGGATCGAAGCCGACCTCGTCCACCAGGATGCGGTAGGAACGCGTGCAGATGTCGACTCGACGCGCGAGTGTATCGGCCTGCCCCTGCTCATCGAACGCCATCACGATCGCCGCCGCGCCGTACTTGCGCGCGAGATTCGCCTGGCGTACGAACTCCTCCTTGCCCTCCTTCATGCTGATCGAGTTGACGATGCCCTTGCCTTGAATGCACTTCAAGCCCGCCTCGAGCACGCTCCATTTGGACGAATCGATCACGATCGGCACCTTGGAGATGTCGGGCTCGGAGGCGATCAGGCTGAGGAAGGTTGTCATGGCCTTCACCGCGTCGAGCATGGCCTCGTCCATGTTGACGTCGATCATCTGCGCGCCGTTTTCAACCTGCTGGCGCGCGATGGTGAGGCCCTCGGCGTAATCGCCGGCGAGGATCAGGCGCGCGAACGCCTTCGAGCCGGTCACGTTGGTGCGCTCGCCGATGTTGGCGAAGAGCGAGTCGTCGCCGATGTTGAACGCCTCCAGCCCCGACAGACGGAGCTTCCGCGGCACGGACGCGGGCTTGCGCGCCGGCAAGTCGCGCACCGCCTGTGCGATCGCCTTGATGTGCGCCGGCGTCGTGCCGCAGCAGCCGCCGACGAGGTTCACGAAACCCGACGCGGCGAATTCCCGCAGCAATCCTGCGGTGTCCGCCGGAGTCTCGTCGTAACCTGTGGGCGCGAGCGGATTCGGCAGGCCGGCGTTCGGGTAAGCGTGCACGAACGTGCCCGTGAGCTGCGCCAGTTCCTCGATGTACGGGCGCATCAGCTTCGCGCCCAATGCACAGTTGAGGCCGATCGACAGGGGGCGGGCGTGCCGCACTGAGTTGTAGAACGCTTCGGGCGTCTGTCCGGTTAGCGTACGCCCGGACTGGTCGGTGATCGTGCCGGATACGATCACCGGCACGCGGCTACCGATGCGCTCGAACAGCGTCTCGATCGCGAAGATGGCCGCCTTCGCGTTCAGCGTATCGAAAACGGTCTCGATCAGCAGCAGATCGGCGCCGCCCTCGATCAGCGCCCGCGCCGCCACGCCGTAAGTTTGCGCGAGCTGATCGAAGGTGATGTTGCGAAAGCCCGGATCGTTCACGTCCGGCGAGATGGTGGCGGTGCGGTTGGTCGGCCCCAGCACGCCGGCGACGTAGCGCGGCCGCTTCGAATCGCGCCGCTCGAACTCGTCCGCGACCGCGCGCGCAATGTGCGCCGCGCTGCGATTGAGTTCCTCGACGAGATCCTCCATCCCATAGTCGGCCATCGAGGGCGCGTTTGAATTGAACGTGTTGGTCTCGATGATGTCCGCGCCCGCATCGAAATAGGCCGTGTGGATCTCGCGGATGATGCGCGGCTGGGTGAGGGTGAGCAGATCGTTGTTGCCCTTAACCTCGTGGCCGTGCTGCGCGAAGCGCTTGCCGCGATAGTCCGATTCCGCGAGCTGATAGGACTGGATCATGGTGCCCATGGCGCCATCGAGCAGCAGGATGCGGCGCTCGAGCAATTCGGGCAGCAGATCGATGCGGGGCGAACTCATCGCGTGCCGTGCGGCGGGATCGATTGAAACTAACGATGTTAGCACGCGGATCGACGACGCCGCGCCCGACCGGGCGCCTGTTTCTCGCCTGCATTGCCGTTCATGGTCTGCTCGGCCAACGCGATGCTGCGAGCAGTGAACGCGCGCGCCGCGATCACGCCGGCAGGCCGCGGCGTAGTGCCCGCGCGGGCGCTTTCCGGCGCCTGCGTGCAATGCCGCGCGCACGAGAATCTGCGCGGCGACGCGGCGCGGATTCGCTACGCCGCCTGCGGCCCCAGCGTAAAGTAGAAAGTCGCGCCGACATCTTCCGCGGATTCGGCCCAGATGCGCCCGCCGTGCCGATTGACGATCTGCTGCACGCTCGCCAGTCCCACGCCGCTGCCTTCGAAGCGGCCGTGACCGTGCAGGCGCTGGAACATGCCGAAGAGCTTGTCGGCATAGCGCATGTCGAAGCCGGCGCCGTTGTCGCGCACGTAGTAGATCGCTTCCGCCCCGTCGGACAAGCGCCCGATCTCGATGCGGGCCGGGTCGCGCCCGCGGCTGAACTTGATCGCGTTCGAGAGCAGGTTCGCCACCGCGATGCGGATAAGCGCGGGATCGGCGCGCACCTCGCCCAGATCGAGTCGCCGGACTTCCACCTCGCGCCCGTCGATCTCGCTCTGCATCCAGCCGAGCGCATCGTCCACCACGTCGTCCAGGCGTATCGCCGCGGGCTGCAACGGCTGGCGCGAGAGCTGGCCGAAGCCCAACAAGGCATCGATCAGCGTTCCCATGCGTTCGGCATTGGCGCCGATGCGCTCGAGCAGCTCGGCCGCCTGCGCGGGCATCTCGTTCGCCAGATCCTGCCCGAGGATACGGGCGTAGCCGCTGATCGCCCGCAGCGGCGCGCGCAGGTCGTGCGCGATCGAATACGACAGCGCCTCGGCCTGGCGATGCGCTACCGCCAGCTGGCTGGTGCGCTCGGTGACCCGCACCTCCAAGTCGTCGTAAGCCGCCTGCAGCGCCTCGCGCGCGCGCTGGCGTTCGGTTACGTCGATGGCGAGCACACAGAAACCTTCCACGCTCGAATCGGGAGCGAACGACGGCGTGAGATGAATCTCCAATTGAACGCGCGCGCCGTCCCGCCTTTCGTAGGTACGGTCGTAAGCCACCGTCTCCCCGGCCAGGACGCGGCGCGTGTACGGCTCCAGCACCTGCGACCAGTACGGCTCGCCCCACAGCTCGCGCATGCTCATGCCCACGATCGCCGCGCGCGTGCGTGCGTGACGCTCGGCCCCGCGACGATTGATCCAGCGGTAAATGCCGTCGGCGCCGACGTAAGCGAGCAGGACCGGAATCGTATCGGTGACGCCCTCGAGCAGGTCGCGGTAACGCCGCAACTCGTTCTGCGCCTCACGCAGTGCCGTGACTTCGAGCCCCACCGTGCCGACCGCAGCCGTCGTCCCGTCGGGCCCGATGATGGGAAAGCGCGTGGTGACGAAGTGGCGCGGTCCGCGCAGCGTCGGCGCCTCCGATTCGTACACCACGGAGCGGCGCGTGCGCACCACGCGCATGACCATTTCGTGCGAACGCGCGCCGTAATCGCCGGAATAAAATTCGGTGGAGCTCTTGCCCAGGACCTGCTTGGGCGTCACGCCGAACAGCTCGCGGTAGTGCCGATTGATCATGAGATAGCGCCCGTCGGCGCCACGCAGGTTGAGCAGCGAGGGCGAGTGATCGAAGAATGCGCGCAGCCGCCGCTCGCTGGTACGTAGTTGCGTATCGGCCCGGTCTCGATCGATCGCCATGCCCAGTATGTTCGCGGCCGACGCCAGGACGCTGGCGTCATCCTCGCTGAAGCGCCGCCGCCGCGGCGAGTAGACGCCGATGATGCCGATCGGACCTTCCCGGGTGCGGATCACGGCGCTCATGCCGCTCACGACCGCGTGCTGCTGTTGCAGTTGCGGCGCCTCGAAGCGCGCATCACGCGCCATATCGGTCACGATCACCGGCCGCTCGGACTCGAGCGTGTAGCGCGCATGAGCATGCGCGTCCAAGGCGACCGCGTACTGCCCGACGATACCCGATCTCCAGCCGACACCCGCCGGCATGGCGAGCGACGTGCCGCCTTGCTCGATTTCGAGAACGTGCGCGAACTCCACGGCGAGGACATCGGCGAGAGCGCGCACGGCCGTATCCATGAGCGAGGCCGGCGCAAGCCCGGCCAGCGCGCGCTCGCCCAGCGCCGCGATCGCCGCATGCTGGCGAGCGCGCCTATTGAGCCGCGATGTCGTGCCGGCGCTCTCGCGGCGTACGGATGCCGCTCGCGTCGACCGAATCCGCCGGCTGTTGCCGGCCGTCTTGGACCGACTCGCCGCCCCCGAGCCCACGCGCCGCCGCGCCATCTGGCCAACTCCCTTTGCCGCCGCGCGCCGGGCGAATCAGCAAGCAAGCGCCGGCGGGCCTGTCACAGTGCGCCGGGATGGTAATCGACCATGCGCCGGCGTGCCAAGCATGCCTACTGCTTGAGTTTGAGATGCGCGCTCCTCACGACCTTGCCCCACTTCTCGGTCTCGGCCTTGAGGAAGGTGGTGAAATGCGCCGGATCCATCAGCATCGGCTCGGCCCCCTGTGAAAGCAGGAATTCGCGCATCTCCGAGGTTTGCACGACCTTCGCTATGTCGGTATAGAGCCGATCGATGATCGGCTTCGGCGTGCCCGCGGGCGCCATGACGCCGAACCAGGAAGCAACGTTGAATCCGGGTAATCCCTGCGAGGCGACCGTCGGCACGTCGGGCATGACGGCCGAAGGCTTCAGCGTAGCCATGCCGATGGCGCGCACCTTGCCCGCCTTGATCTGCGGGCCGACGGCGATCAGGCCGGCGCAGTAGAGCTGTGTCTGCCCACCGATCGTGTCCATCAACGCCGGTGCGCCGCCCTTGTAGGGAATGTGCCGGATGTCGATATTCGCCATCGACTTGAACAGCTCCCAGCACAAGTGCGGCGTACCCGCGTTGCCGGAGGAGGCGAACAGCAACTCGCCCGGGCGTGACTTTGCGAGCGCGATGAGTTGTTGCACGTTCTTGGCCGGGAGCGAAGGATGGATCACGAGGATGTACGGCACATTCGCCACCATCGCCACTGGCGTGAGATCCTTCAGGCTGCTGTAGTTCAGCTTGTAGACGTTCGGGGCGATGGCCTGCGGCCCGTTGGTCGCGACCAGCAGCGTATAGCCGTCGGGCGCCGCCTTGGCCACGAATTCGGAGCCGACGTTGCCGCCCATGCCGGGACGGTTCTCGACGAGCACCTGCTCGCCCAGCAACGGGCTGAGGCGTTGCGCGAGAAAACGCGCGATGATGTCGTTGCTGCTCGACCCTGCCGGATACGGCACCACCAATCGTATCGGCTTGGTCGGGTAGTTCTGAGCCCAGACCGGACCCGCCAACATTGCCAACAAAACGGTCCAGACGCGAAAATCGAATCGCATGCCATTGCCTCCTTGTCGTGAATTCCCCGGATGAGCGGACAATGATAGTCGGTTCGCACCCGGGACGGACCTTGGCAGCGCTCGTACGGGATGGTGCTCGGGCGGCGGCTGCGGCATCATGGTGACGGATCGATGGAGGACTGGGATGAGTGCGACGAATCCGACTCCGGCCGGAATGACCGACGCATTCGCTCAGTTTCGCGGCACGATGCCGGTCGAGCAACGCCTGCGCATCGATGTCGAACGCCTGGCGAAGTACCTGAGCGGGAGGATTCCTGCATTCGCTGCGCTGCGAGTGAGCCAGTTCAAAGGCGGCCAGTCGAACCCGACCTACCTCCTCGAGGCGGACGAGAAGCGCTATGTGCTACGGCGCAAACCGCCCGGGAAGTTGCTGCCTTCGGCGCACGCGGTCGAACGCGAGTATCGCATCATGACGGCACTCGCGGGCAGCAGCGTGCCGGTTGCGCGCACCTGGTGCCTGTGCGAAGACCCGCAGGTCATCGGCACCGAGTTCTTCCTCATGGATCATGTCGACGGCAACGTCTACTGGGATCCGACGCTGCCGACGCTGGATCCGCCGCGGCGGCGCGCACTGTGGTTGGAGGTCAATCGCGTCATTGCCGAGTTGCACCGCGTCGACTATCGGGCCGCGGGTCTCGGTGATTATGGCCGTTCGGGCAATTACATCCAGCGCCAGATCGAGCGCTGGACGCGCCAGTACCGCAGCTCCGAGACCGAGCGCATCGAGGCCATGGACAATCTCATCGCGTGGCTGCCGCAGAACGTTCCGCCGGGCGAGGAGACGACCATCGTGCACGGCGACTATCGCATCGACAACCTCATCTTCGATCGTGCGGCGCCGCGAGTGCTCGCAGTGCTCGACTGGGAGCTTTCCACGCTTGGCCACCCGCTGGCAGACTTCGCCTATCACCTGATGGCTTGGCGCTTGAGCCCGGGCCAGTTTCGCGGCATGCACGGAGAAGACCTCGCAGCGCTCGGTATTCCGGGCGAAGCCGAGTACATCGAGCGCTACTGCGAGCGCACCGGACGTGCGCGCATCGAGCACGTAGACTTCTACGTTGCCTACAACATGTTCCGGCTGGCGGCAATCCTACAAGGCATCGCCCGACGGGCGCTCGACGGCACGGCCGCGAACGCGCGCGCGGTCGAAACCGGCAAGCGCGCGCGCCCCACCGCAGAAGCGGGCTGGGCGTTGGCCGAGCGCATTCCGCGCGCAGGCGCGTGACGCCGTTCGACGCCATCCGACCGGCGTGATGCCCGATCCCGCCGCCCTGATGCGCCGGCACGGGCGGGAAGCGGCGGGCGCCCGCGCCGTGCGTCATTCGCGCGCGGCGAGATCCTCCCAGCGCTGCAGCGCGGCTGCGAGGCTATTTTCCACCGCCTGCAGGCGTTCGCGCACGGTCGCGACGTCCTGCGGGGCACACCGATAAAGCGCCGCATCGGCGAGCCGCAGGCCCAGCGTCCGCTGCTCCGCCTCGAGGGCATCGATCTGCGCCGGCAGCCCCTCGAGCTCGCGCTGTTCGGCGAACGTGAGCCTGCGTGCTCGTCCGGCGTCACGGCGCACGGTTGGCTTGGGCGCGGGCGCGGCTTTTCGCGCCGCCGGCGCGGACATTTGCGCTTGTGCCTGCTTCACCCGCCACCAGTCATCGAAGCCGCCCGCGTACTCACACCACGCGCCGTCGCCTTCGTAGGCAATCGTCTGCGTCACGACAGCGTCGAGAAAGGCGCGATCGTGGCTCACCAGCAGCACCGTCCCGTCGTAGTCGGCGAGCAAGGCCTCGAGCAATTCCAGCGTCTCCAGGTCGAGGTCGTTGGTCGGCTCGTCCAGTACGAGCACGTTCGCGGGGCGCGCAAACAGGCGCGCGAGCAGCAGCCGGTTGCGCTCACCGCCCGAGAGCGAGCGCACGGGCGATCGAGCGCGGCTCGGCGCGAACAGAAAATCACCCAGGTAGCCGATGACGTGCTGGCGCCGGCCGCCGATCTCGATGAACTCGGAGCCCGGGCTGATTGCCTCGATCAAGGTCATATCGGGATCGAGTCCGGTGCGGAATTGATCGAAGTACGCGACCTCGATCCGTGTGCCCAGCCGCACGCTGCCGCGATCGGGCTTGATCTCTCCCAGGATCAGTTTCAGCAAGGTGGTCTTGCCCGCACCGTTGGGGCCGATCAACCCCACCTTGTCGGCGCGCATGATGCGGCAGGAGAAGTCGCGCACCACCGTGCGGGCGCCGCGCGCGCTCGCGTACGACTTCGAGACGCCGGCGAGCTCAGCGACGAGCCGACCCGACAACTCGCCTCGCTCCACGCCGAGCCGAGCGGTGCCGAGCCGCTCGCGCCGCGCAAGGCGTTCGCGCCGCAACGCCTCCAGGCGGCGCACGCGCCCCTCGTCGCGGGTGCGGCGTGCTTCGATCCCCTGGCGAATCCATGTCTCTTCCTGCGCGAGCAGCTTGTCGAAGCGCGCCTGGGCGGCCGACGCGGCCGCGAGCTCCTCGTTCTTGCGCACCTGGTAGTCGCTGTAGCGCCCGGGATAGCTGCGAAGCTCGCCGCGATCGAGCTCGAGGATGCGCGTTGCGACGCGATCGAGAAAGCGCCGGTCGTGCGTGACCACGACGACCGCGCCGGAGGAGCCGAGGATGAGCGCCTCCAGCCACTCGATAGCGTCGATGTCGAGGTGGTTGGTCGGCTCGTCGAGCAGCAGCAGATCGGGTTGCGTCACCAGCGCACGCCCGAGCGCGACGCGCTTGAGCATGCCGCCGGAGAGCGTCTCGATGCGCGCATCGCCGGCAAGGCGCAATTGAGCGAGCGTCTGTTCGACGCGGGTGTTCAAACGCCACCCGTCCGCATGCTCGAGCGCACTCTGCAATACATGCAGCCGCTCCAGCGCCTCGGCGCTCGGCGTAGCGGTGAGGCGCGCGCCCTGTTCATGGTACGCGATCAATTGGGCGGAGATCGCACCGAGCCCGCTCGCGACTGCGTCGTAGACGTCCTGGCCGGCGGCGAACTGCGGTTCCTGCGCAACCAGCGCGACGCGAACGCCGGGCTCGCTGCGCACGAGCCCGGCATCGAGCGGAATCTCATCCGCCAGTACGCGCAGCAAGCTTGACTTGCCGCTGCCGTTGCGCCCGATCAGCGCGACGCGCTCGCCCCGCTCGATCGCAACCGAGCCGTGAGCGAGCAACGGGACATGGCCGAACGCGAGAGTAGCGCCATCCAGGGAAACGAGCGGCATGAGGCGACTTTAGCAGGACACGAGACGCCCGGTACCGCGGATATCCGCGCAACGACGGCAAAACGCCGCGCGCTCGCCGCCCCTTATGCGCCTTAGATCTCTTAGTGCAGTTCCCCTGCCAACACCTTTGCCACTTGCCGCAAATCCCCGCCCGACGAGGGTTTGCGCATGCACGCCTTCGCACCATACGAGCGACTTGCGCCGACATCTTCCGGGCTGCACGTGCCCGACAGTATGACCACCGGTATCTTCGCCGTACGCGCGTCGGCGGTAAGGCAGCGTAGCACCTCGATACCGTTGAGTCCGGGCAGCTTCAGATCCAGGATGATGAGCTTGGGCGTCAATGCCGCCCCCTGGTCATCGGCCAGAAGCTGGCGCAGCGCTTCAACGCCGTCGTCGATAACCGCAACGCGCGTGCCCGGGCGCATTTCCACCAAGGCACGGATCAACAGTTCAGCGTCGTCGGCTTCATCTTCGACGAGCAGAATCTCGGCCAGCGAACTACTCACGAACCCCTCCTGGATCCATGTTTCGAGCCGCGCAACGCGCGGAGCTTGGCCCACCCTCGATCGGTATTCTGGTGCAGTGGGTCAACCGCACCCGCCGCTTTCTCAAGCCGGCTTTGTCGTCGCCGGTAGCCACATTCTCGCGCGATCGGCAGGCGCCGACCAAGAGGTTTTGTCGTCGTAGGGAGACAAACTGCCGCGTGTGCGGCATGCTCGCCACGGTTTGCCTCGCGCTCACCGCCAACGAGCACGTGTGCCGCACACCGGCACGCCCTCCGGGCAATGCGCACGCAAGCCTTTGACACCGCCCCGCCGGGCTCCCTAACATCCAGGGCTTGCATTCCCACGGCGCGCGCGCTAGTTCGCGCCGTCTCCCTTTTTTGGAGCCGATATGGCCCCCGCAGCCTCGCCGGGCAAGCAACGCACGCCGCTCGATCCCGATTCACCCGACAGCATCCGCATGAGCGAGAGCGAAGCCACCCGGCTCGGGCTCGATGCGCTGGCGCGTGTCGGCTTCCTGCCCGACGAGGCCCGCATCATCGTCGATCAACTGGTCGACAACGCCCTGTGCGGCTACAAGTTCGCCGGCCTGCCGCGGATTCTCGCGATCGCGGGTGACTGGAAAACGGGCAAGCGGCGCCTGCCGGTGCGCGTCGTGCACGAGACACCAGTCTCGGCAACACTCGACGGCGGCAACAACGTCGGCTACATCGCGGCCTACCGAGCGGCTGAAGTCGCCGCGGCGAAAGCGCGCAAATCGGGCATCGCCGCGGTCGGCGCATACAACAGCTATTTCAGCGGACGCAACGCCTACTATGTCGAACGCATCGTGAAGGACGGATTGTTCGCGTTCCACACGGCGAGCGGGCAGCCGCACGTGCTGCCGCCGGGCGCGGCGGCACCCGCGCTGGGTACGAATCCGATCTGCTTCGGCTTCCCCTCCAGCGAAGGCGCGGTCATCGTCGATTTCGGCACGGCGGCCATCATGTGGGGCGAAGTCATGCTGCATGCACGCCTCGGCCAGGCTCTGCCCGTGGGCACCGGGTTCGACCAGCACGGCGCGCCGAGCACCGATGCGCAGGCCGTCCTGTGTGGCGGCGTGGCGGCTTTTGGCGGTCACAAGGGCTACGCGCTATCGCTCGCGATTCAGGCCATGGGCGTACTCGCCGGCGCTCGTCTGGGGCGCGATCAAGCGCTCGACTATGGGTTCTTTTTCATTGCGCTCGATCCGGATATCCTGCTGCCCGCGGGCGATTTTGCCCGCCAGATGAGCGAATTCGTGCGAGCCATCAAAGCGACGCCACGTCAAAGCGGTGTGGACGAAATCCGCATTCCGTCCGAGCGCGCGTTTCGCGAACGCGAACGCCGCCGAGTGGAAGGCATCGTGCTGGAACGCAAGGTGGTCGAAGCCTTGCAGGCACTGTAACGAAGTGCGCCTGCGCCGCCGCCACCACGCCGTCTCGACCGTGCCCTGATCCATGTTTCGCCCCATCCCCCCAGGTACGCAAACGCTGATCGGCCTCAACGTGATCGCGTTCGCGCTGCAGACGATGCTCGGCGGCGACCTCCTCGGCCCGCTCGCGTTGTGGCCGTTCGGGCCGCAGTTCTGGCCCTGGCAGATTCTGACGTATGGCTTCCTGCACGGCAGCCTCATGCATCTGTTGTTCAACATGTTCGGTCTGTACATGTTCGGCTCGGACATCGAAGCCGTGTGGGGGCAGCGCCGTTACATCATCTACTACCTCGTGTGCGTGGTGAGCGCCGGGCTCGCGCAGCTCCTGGTCACCTGGCTTACCGGGTCGATCTACCCGACCGTGGGTGCGTCCGGCGGCGTATTCGGGCTGCTGCTCGCCTTCGGCATGATGTTTCCGAAGCGCGTCGTGATGCTCTTGATCCCGCCCATCCCGATGCCGGCATGGCTATTCGTGACGCTGTATGGCCTGATCGAGCTCTACCTGGGCATCACGCGAACGGCATCGGGTGTGGCGCACTTCGCACACCTGGGCGGGATGGTCGGCGGCTACCTGATGATCCGGTACGCGCGCTCGGGGCCGCGCCGCTAGCCCGAAGGGCCTGCACACCGGCGCGTCATTCGTGCGCCCCGCCAGCCAGTGTAGGAGGTGCTACCGACGAGGGCGCACCGGTTGCTGCGGCGCTGCTCGAGCGTCGCTCCGCCAAGCCCGCATGTCCGTGTCATGGCTGCTTGCGGCGCGTGCCCGCGGCCATTGCGTCCGCACGGCGCAGGTCTCAAACGCTCAGAAGATCTTCACTTTGAGATACTTGACGCGACGCTCGATATCTTCGTATTCACGCAAGAAGACCGCCCTGTACTCGCCCGGCGTGATGCGTTCGCCGGGCTGGCTGCCTTCGGCAACGAGTCGCTGCGCCATGGACGGCGAGTGCATGAAATCTCCGACGGCGCGATTGAGCGCCGCAATGATCGATGGCGGCGTTCCGGCCGGGGCATACACGCCATAGGTGTTGACGATCTTGAAGCCCGGGAACCCCTGCTCGGCGACGGTCGGCAGATCAGGCAGCGCCGGGATGCGATTGAGACTAAACGCAGCAAGTGCACGTGCCTTGCCCGACTTCAATGCCGAGGCGGCGGAAAGCAGCAACCCCGGATACATCTGTATTTCGCCGCCCATGAGAGCGAGCAACGATTGCGCGCCGCCCTTGTACGGAACGTGTATGAACTTCGCCTTGGTGATGACCGTCAATTCTTCCAGCCCGAGATGCGCGACGGTGCCGATACCGGAGCTTCCGTAACTCACCGGATGAGTCTGCGAATAAGCCGATCGTTGAGCATCTGACCGATCGAGCGCGCGATGATATCGAGCCCTCCACCGGGCACGACCGGGACGATGATCCGTATCGGGCGCACGGGATAGTTCGCGGGCCTGTCCTGTGCGCGCAGCGGCGCGTGCAGCGCGAAACCGGCGAGGAGACAGCAGCAAAGCAAGGTTCGCGTGGAAAGGCGCACGTGGTTCTCCTGCGCAAAGGCTCCGATATAACGCACGCTTGGCTAGCGCGCGCGCAAGCCAGCCGCTTTGACCAAGGCGCCGTACTTCTCGTATTCGCTGCGGATGAAGCGCTCGAATGCGGCCGGCGAGCTCGACACCACCTCGGCGCCGAGTTTTTCGAGCTGCGCTCTCGCACTCGCGAGAGCGGCTGCACGCACGAGTATCTCGTGCAGCTTCAGCACCGCCGCTCTTGGAACTCCTTTCGGCGCAGTGAGACCTACCCATCCCGTACTTACATAACCTGCTAGCCCCGACTCTTCCATGGTCGGTACGCCTGGAAGGCCTGCAATACGCTTCTCGCCGGTCACCGCAAGCGCTCTCAACAGCCCTTCCTTGACCTGCCCGATCGCCGTGGACACCGGCGGGAACATAATCTGAGCCTCACCCGAGATGACCGCAGCAAGCGAAGCGCTCGCGCCCTTGTAAGGGACGTGCAAAGCCTTGGTCTTCGCGAACTGAAGGAACTGCACGCCGGCGAGATGGCTTTGCGTTCCCGAACCTCCGGAAGCCATGTTGATCGACTCGGACCGAGCTTTCGCAAGCTCGATGAGTTCTCTCACGTTCCTCACCGGCAGCTTCGCGTTGATCACGAGCATGTTCTGCGTGACCGCGAACAGCGATATCGGCGCAAAGTCATTCAGCGGATCGTACGGTAATGTCTTGTACGTATGCGGCGTGATGACCATCGACGTGGCAGCCGACACGAGCGTCGAACCGTCCGCGCTCGCGTGCGCGCCGATCTCCATGCCGATGATTCCGCCCGCGCCGGGTCTGTTATCGACCACGACCGACTGACCGAGCGAGTCGCTTATATACTGCGCCATCACGCGGCTGATCAGATCGTTCGAGCTGCCTGCCTGTTGCGCCACGATCAATCGAATCGCCCTTGTCTTGCCGTATGGCGTCACCCCCTCGGTCGCATCGCACGGCGTCATCCCCATCACCGCAGCGACCAGCAAACCGACAGACAGTAGGCGCCTTCGCGTCGATCCCATCAGCACCAGATTCGTCATAAGGGTTTCCAAGCGAAATCGCTGTCGTCAGGGGCTTTGTGTCGATTGCTTGCCGGTCACCGGTCCCGCTGACCTGTCGCTCATGATCGCCTCGCGTACCTGGCGATCACGCTTGACCGCACGATGTACCGGAAGCCCGAACCCATCGGGCGAGCGCAGCGGGTCGAGCGATGCGTGCAGCGGCAGAAGGGCATCGCGCCGTGCCTCGAACGCGCGCGAAAGAGCCATGGCCACCTCGTCTTCGAGGCGCTCCGAAGCCACGATTACCCAGTCCGGGAAGAAAAGCGTCGAAAGCGGCGTTTCGACGCCGCGAACATAACGCGCCGGCAGCGCTGCCCGGTGCAATCCGTACTGAGATTCGAACTCGGCAAGCAGCGTATCCGGCATAGCCAGGAAGCGCAGATTGGCAACGATCGAGGCGGTGTGCCACACGTGTGCATATAAGCTTCCGGGGGCGCCGAGCGGAGCAACGAGGAGGTCGAAGTCGCCGTGCTCCACGCGTTGCTGCGCGTTCGCGAGATCCTCGGTGCGCCAGCCGCGCTCGACGAGCTCAGCCGTCTTCGCTCCGGACGCTGACAGCACTCGTTCCGCGATGAACGACCACGTCGCGGACGCACCCCCAGCAAGGGGAGCGATCAGCCGCATGTTGCGCGCATCGCGCAGGTCATCGAGGGTGCCGATACCGCTTTCCCAGCGCGCTGCGATGCCCAGCCACTGCGGGTACTGGAATGCCGACAGCGCACGCAGCGAAGTGTGTCGCCAGCCGTCGTATGCGCCTTCCGCGCGATAGGTCCATCGCGCCGTCTCCGCCATCGCGAGGCTCACCTCGGCCATGCCTTCGTGGACGGAAGCGATGCGCCGTGCCTCCCCGCCGCCATCGAACGCCTTGCCTTCCAGGCGGATGCCGGCGCCGGCCGCGATCTCGATCAGCACCTCGGAAAGAAAATGCTCGGGGTGGCCCGCATGTCCTACGGACATCTTCATGTTTCGCCATCCTGCATGAAATCGGCGAGCTCGCGCCGGATCGAGATCGGCAACTTCGACAAGTCCGGGAAACCTTCCTTTCTGATCTGCTCGACCTGGAAGCGCATATCGATCTGCGGGTAAAAGCGCTCGGGAAACTGGATCATCCAGATCTGCTTGCGCAGCGTGAAGTTCATCGGATCGGCCTCCAAGCCCTGGCGCCAGGCAGCGATCGCCTCGTCTTTCTTGCCAGCCGAGAGCAGCACGCTGCCGATGGCGTAGTGCGCGGTCGGATTGTTCGGACGCAGTTCTAGCACGTGCCGATAGGCCGTTAGCGCGTCTTCGACCCGGCCTTCGCGGCCGAGTGCATCTCCCAGCATCAGCAGGTAGTCGGGATCGTCCGGGCGGTCGGCCAGCTCGGCGCGTATCGCTTCGACTTCGAGCGACTCCTGCACCAGGCCGGTGTTGGCAACGACATCCTCGAGGTCACCATCCACCACACGCTCTGCCATCGCGTACATCTCCGGGCGCGCGAGTCGAAAGCCGTGCAGGTGCTGCCATCGCAGCCGCCCGGCTTCGTCCAGCAAGATGGCGTTCGTAACCGTCTTCACGCCCAGTATCGCGTTCAGCAGATTGCGGCTGTCGAGCGCCATGGGGAACGTGCAGCCCGCCTGCACGGTAAACTCCCGCGCGCCGTCCGGCAGCGCATCGATCGCCACACCCACCAGGGCGAACCCCGGCTTGTTGCCGTGCTTCTCGTAGAAACGCTGCCACACGGGCAGCTCATCGCGGCAGCTTCACCACGACGACCAGGAGAATATGAGCAATCGCTTGCCGTGAAACGAGTGGAAATCGATCTCGCCGCCGTGTACCGATGGCAGCTTGACCAGAGGAAACGGATCGCCGACCTCGCGAGCGTGTACTTGTTTGCTAGTAGCCATCTGGAGTTCCTCCGTGGATGTGGCGGCAAGCGTGCACGCATCCAAGACCCCAGGCACAGGTGCGCGCAATCGTGTCGTCGAGCTTACGTTACGTGCGGCTTGCCTGGTGAGTGTCGAATCCAAGGATTACCAGGACTTTTCAGTCATCGCGCGCCTGGACCCGCAGCCCCGCAGCACCTTCCCGATACGAACGCGGTGCCACATTGAACGATTTCTTGAACCGACGGCTGAAGTATGCCTCGTCGTCGAAGCCGACTTCGCGCGCGATCTCGCCTACCCGTAGCGTGCTTTGGTCCAGCAGCTCGCGCGCGCGCTCCATGCGCCGTGCCGTCACCAGTCCCACGAAGGTCTTGCCGGTTTCGTTCTTGAGCAGGTGCGTGAGATAGTTCGCGGATAGATGCGCTGCCGCGGCGGCCTCATCCAAGGTAATACGTCCCTTGATGTTGTCGCGAATGTAGCGCAGTACTCGCTTCAGCGCATCGCGCCGCATGCCGAGCTGCGCCTGCGATTGCGCGAGCGCGAGGAGGTCGCGCTCGTAGCACCTGAATACCCGCGTGAGCAGCAAAATGAGCTGCGCGTGGATGATCTCGAGCGAGCAGTAGCGACGGTGCGCGCTCTCCTCGGCCATATGGCGGCAAAGCGCTTGCGCGAACCTCAGGTCGTCGCCCCGAACGCAAAAGTCGAGATGTTCCTGGAACAGAAACGGGGCGAGCTCCGGTGCTCGCTCAAGCGGCACGTCGTCGAGATCGAGCGGATGCATGTCCGGCAGCGAGCGCAGGAAGTTCTGGGCGAAATTGATCACATAGAATCGCGAGCCCGGAAAACGACCCGCCCGGTGAACGCGGTACGGCAGGACGAAGCAAAGCGACCCGCGCCCGAGATCGAGCGTCCTCGCCCCTACCCGATGGGTCGCGTTACCGGCCAGATGGAGCTGAACCTGGAAATACTCGTGTCGATGCGCGTTCTCGAGACCGCTCTCGCCGTGCACGAGGTGAACGCCGAAATCGGCATGGTCAAGCCGCTCCAGCATCGAATAGGTCTGTATCGTCTTCACCGGTCGGCCTCGCTCGCGGAGCGCGTGTGCTGCGCGACCACAGCCCTTCAATATACGTCCGTTGCAGATGGCTGGGTGAGATTCAGGCGGCGGGCGTTTCTTCCCGCCGCCTGAACTGCGGCGCCACCTTGCCCATGAAGAGCCGGATGCTGTTTTCGGCCACCTCGTAAGGCATCGGGCCGATACGAAAGACCATCAGGAGCCCGCCCACGCCGATGCGGTCGATCTTGGCGAGCTCTTCGGCAACGGTAGCGGGCGAGCCGCAGATCATCGAATGCTGCACCTGATCGCGCGACGCGACCCCGACCTCTTCCTTCAGCAGCAGCCCCTGTTCCTGATAGACCCGCTTGCGCATCGCCTTGCGAAATTCCTGCTGGGTCTCGAACGCGGGCAACGCCAGCCGCTTTGCCTCGGCGTCGGTCTCGGCAACGAAGATGTTGCGCCAGACCCAGGTGTTGTCGACGCCGCGCGCGATCGTCTCGTCGTCATGGCCCGATTCGCGCATGGTCTTGCGATAGAGATCCATGCGCTGCTTGGTGACTTCGTTGGTCTGGATGTTCATCAGAAACGGACGTCCTTCGCGCGCCATGCCGAGCATCGCTTCCTCACCCGAGCAGGCACGCACGATCGGCGGATGCGGTTTCGTGTACGGCACGGGCCGCAGCCTGGGCAGGCGAATGTTCCAGTATTTGCCCGCGTGCTGGTAGTTCTCGGTCGTCCAGGCCTTGATCATGATCTGCTCGGCCTCGATCAGCCGTTCGTAGGCTTCGGCCGGATCGATCCCGTAGCCCTGATAGTCGTAGATGTTGTAGGCGGTGCCGCGGCCCAGACCGACGACCAGGCGCCCGCTACTGATGTTATCGATGAGCGACATCTGCTCGGCCATGCGGATCGGGTGATGCAGCGACATCTGCGCGACCGCGAAGCCGATATGGATACGCCTCGTGCTCGCGGCGAGTGCCGCCGCGAAGCTCACCGGATCGACGTAGGCGCAAATGCCATCGAAATGATGTTCGGCGAGCCACAGCATGTCCATGCCGAGCTCATCGCAGAGCTGACCCTCGCGCAGGCATTCGTTGACGATGCGGTGGTCAAGCTCCGGGCTCGTCGCTGCAGGAAACAGGAAGTTGCTGAATTTCATCTCGACCCCTCGGGTTACCCCCTATCGGCTTGGTCGCAAGCCGACGGAACACGTGTGCTTCATGGCGCGGAGCGCATCAGCATTGCACTTCTTCCGACGCGGCGCTCAAGAAGCGTTCCTTGCCGCGCAAGATATGGTTTTCCATCGTCGCCGCGGTGCGTGCGCAATCATGGCGCGCGACGGCTTCGACGATCGCGCGGTGCTCACGGTTGGATGCCGCCATGGCGGCCTTCGACGTCAGGGCGCGGCTGCGATACAAGCGTGACTCCTTGCTCAGTCCCTGGTAGATCTCCTCCAGGCGGCGGTTGTGCGCGGCCTGTACGAGAGTGGCGTGAAACTCGATGTTGAGATCCTGGAAGCGGCGCGTGTCCCCTTCGGCGAGCGCCGCGTCCATGGCTCGCGTCAGGCTGCGCAGTTGCGCAATGCGCTCGGCCGTGGCGCGCTGCGCCACGAGTTGTCCGGCCAAGCGCATGAGTCCGGCGCGCACATCGTAGAGATCGGCCACTTCGGCGCGGGCGAGCTTGCGCACGAAGAATCCCCGGTTGGCGTGCGCTTCGAGCAGACCGGCCTGAACGAGCGAGCGGCACGCCTCGCGCACGGGGCCGCGGCTGATACCGAGCCGCGCCGCCAATGCAAGTTCGTTGATGCGTGCTCCCATCTCGAGATCCGCATCGAGGATCATGCGCTCGACCTCCCTTTCGCAGATTGCAACCAGGGTCTGCGAGCGACGCTGCTCGATCGCCTGCTCCGCCAGGAGCGACGGCGCGGGCACGGGGTGCATCGTAAGGGAACGCGCGATCATGGCCGCGACAATAATCGCTCTGTCATTAAATTGTCAACAGACAACAATCCTGGTTATCATCCACGATCCCGATTCGGATATGCTCGGCGGAGGAGATCGAATATGGCCCATGCAAACGCATTGGACGCACCGCATCATCATGGCCTGCACCGCGCGATTTCGCGCATCGTTGCGGCGGCCGCCTTGGGCGCCGTAGCGATCGGTTCGGCAACGACGGTCGCTGCCCAATCCCAGGACGCGAGCGCTTTTCCCAGCCGCCCGTTGCGATTGATCGTGCCGTTTCCGCCGGGCGGCGGCAACGACATCCTCGCTCGCACCATCGCCCACGGCTTGTCGCCGATCATTGGCGAACAAGTCATTGTCGATAACCGTGGCGGCGCAGGCGGGGCGCTCGGCGCCACGCTCGCCGCGAAAGCCACGCCGGACGGCTACACGTTCTTTCTCGGCAGTCTAGGTAATCTCGCGCACAATCCCGCTCTGAAGAAGAACCTCCCGTACCGGCC
>WYBJ01000249.1 GCA_011525945.1 Burkholderiaceae bacterium
CGCGCGGCCAGATTGCAATCGTGGGTGGCGAACACGATGGTGCGGCCCCGCGTGCGCAGGCAGGACAGATGCTCGAATACCGACGCTTGGTGCGAGAGGTCGAGATGGGCGCTTGGCTCGTCGAGCAAGAGGAGCTCTGGATCCTGCGCGAATAATGCGGCGAGGGCGACGCGTTGGCGCTCACCGCCCGAAAGCGTCAGCACGTCCCGTTCGCCAGCGCCGCTCAGGTCGACCAGCGCGAGGGCATCGCGTGCACGCCGCAGGTCTTCAGCGCCCTCCCAGCCGAAGCGTCCGATGTGAGGGTGGCGCCCGAGCAGCACCGTCTCGAGTACGCCCGCACTAAACGAATCGTTGTGATGCTGCTGCAGCAGCCCGCGCTTGCGCGCCGCGGCACGCCCGTTCCAATCCGGCAACGCGGCGCCGAAAAGGGTGATCGAACCGGCGTCAGGCGAATGCAACCCGGCAAGCGTGTGCAGCAGCGTAGACTTGCCGCTGCCGTTGGGGCCCAGCAGGCACCAGGACTCACCCGCACGGAAGTCCACGCTCAGCTCTTCGAGCAGCACCCGCGCGCCGGCGCGCACGCGCAACCCGCGCACGCCCAGCGCAACCGCCGCTACCGTTCCTTCGGAACGGGCTGTCATGTTGTCAGCGGGTAAAGCGCCGTCGGCAGTCATGCTTGCCGCCGACGGTGCACGACCAGCCACACGAATGCCGGCACGCCCATCACCGCCATCATCGCGCCCACTGGAAGCTGCGAGGGCGCAACGATCGTCCGGGCGACGGTATCCGCTAGGACCAACAGTGCGCCACCGCCCAGTACGCAAACGGGAAGCGCCACGCGCTGATCGTTCCCGGTCGCGATGCGAACGGCATTAGGCACGATCAGTCCCACGAAACCGATCGTACCCACGGTGGTGACCGCGAATGCCGTCGCCGCCGACGCGAGCAGCATGAGCGTCAGGCGCACGCGCTCGACCGGGACGCCGAGCGCGTGCGCCGCATCGGCGCCGCGCATGAGCACGGTGCAATCGCGCCCGAGCGCCAGGGCTGCCGCAAGCAGCAGAACCAGCGCGAGCGCCGGGGTCGCAAAGGCCTCAGCGCCGTCCAGATCCCCCATCAGCCAGAACAGCATCCCGCGTAGACTTGCGTCCGGAGCCAGCGCGAGGATCAGCATGATCGCCGCGGCCCAACCCGTTGCAAGCGCGACCCCGATCAGGAGCAGCCGCAATGGCTGATCGGTGCCGCGCCCGCTCACGCCAATGAGCCAACTGCGCCTGCCCAGCACCAGCACGAGCACGACCGAGAGTAGCGCTCCGCTCCACGCGCATCCGATCACCAGCGATGCCGGAAGGCTCGCCAGCATGGCGCCGAGTGCTCCCGTTCCCGCACCACCGGCAAGCCCGAGCACGTAGGGATCGGCGAGTGGGTTGCGTAACAGGATCTGCATGAGCGCACCCGCCAGCGCCAGCAGGCCACCCGCGCAGAATGCGGCCAATGCGCGCGGCAATCGTAGCCCGAGCACGATATCGGCGTAGATGCCCGTCTGTGTACCGACGAATACGGCGACGAGCCGATCGGGTGCAATCCACTCAGCGCCGCTCGCGCAGGCGAGCGCGAGGGCACCGAGCGCGCACAACGCGCCCAGACCGATGGCACGCAGCGCCGATGCGCGCCTCACAACCGATCGCTCCTCACAGGCCGGTGTACTCCAGTGCAATCCAGAACGAGCGCTCGGGCAGCGGATAGGCATTGAAGCGGTCGGCTACGAACTGGCTGCGTATCGCGTAAGCGTAATACTTGCGGTCGAACAGGTTTGCGATTCCCGCACTCGCCGCCCAGGCGCCCATGCGGTGCTCGAGCTTCAGGTCGGCCACCGTGTATGCGGGGATGCGGCGCCCGAACGTATTGCCTTCGTCGTTCTCCATGTGCTGAGCCGAAACGTAAGCCGTTTCGGCGCGTAGCCGGGTACCGGCACCGATACGCCAGTCCAGCGCGAGATCGAGTTTGTGCTTCGGCACCAGCGGCACCGTGCGGCCGGCAAGATCGACCTCGGTGCTGGTGAAGACCGAACCCGGCAGCACACCGGTGCGGAAGCGCGCCCGCATATAGGTATAGCTGCCGGAGATCTGCAGCGACGATCCGAGCGCGTGGTGCGCTTCCAGCTCGAAGCCGGTACGCCGCAGCGGCGGCATGTTGCGGTTGCCGATCCCGGTGGAAAACGGATCCAAGCGGATCTCGTCATCCACATCCATGCGAAAGGCGCTTGCCTGCAACCACGGCAGCTTCGAACCGAATGCAATGCCCAGCTCGTACGTCGTCGCCTTCTGCGGGCGCAGAAACTGGAATTCCTGCGTGAACCCGGCCGAGGGCTCGTAGATCTCGTCCACGTTGGCGAAGCGGAAGCTGCGCGCGGTGCGAACGATCAGCGCTGCGTCCGGTACAACGCCGATACGTAGCCCCGCTTCGTATGCATGGCCGTATCGTCGATCGCTGGCGGCAGGTGCGCCCGATCCGAACGCGCCGCCTGGTGCGGTCGCATCGAACCGGTCCGAAGCCGAGATGCGCATGCGCTCGGCGCGCGCCCCGACATTGAGCGACACCTGCTCGGTGAGCGCGATCGTGTCGAGTGCGTAGATCGCATCGTTGTCCTGGGTCGCGTCGATCGTGTTGAAAGGACGGCCGACGTTGCCTGCCGAATTGGAACGCAAAAGCCGGTAATCCCAACGCGCGACATCGATGCCGAGAACGGCTGCATGATCGGCGCCGAACGCCTTGCCCTGCCAGCGATACCGCGGCTGCAGCGTGAGCACGTCCAGGGCGATATCGCGGTAGTCGGGAAAACCGCCAAAATCGAAGTACGAGCGCTGGTCCTTGTCCCTGTATCCGAGGCCGAGGACGAACTCGCCGGCGCCAAGCTGCCAGCGCAAGTCGGCTGCCGCCTGGTTGCCGTTGCGCTGCGCGTAATCGAGCGGTGTGGAGGTGCCGCGGCGGTCGCTCGTGAGCTGATTGATGCCGGCACTCGGTTGCACCAGCCGCGCACCCGGCAGGCGCAACCCCTGCCGGTCGGCAGCGATGCGCACGGTCGCATCGGCGCGATCGCCGCTCCACGTTGCGCGCACGCCCAGATTGGTGCCGCGGTTGTGATTGTTGTCGCGATATCCATCCGAGACGAAATTGCGCGCGTGCGCGTAGAGCCCGACGCTTTCGCCGAAAACGTTCACCGAACCGCTCAGCTCGCGCGTGTCCCAGCTCGCGTAGCGCGCTCGAACGCTAGCACGGTTGCCGCCGCGCGCCGGGTGGCGCGTAATGATGTTGATGACACCGGCGCTCGCGCCATCGCCGTACTGGACGGCACCGCTGCCGCGCAGAATCTCGATGCGCTCGATGGCATCGAGAGGAATCGAGGACCACTGTACACCGGACAGATCGATATCGTTCAGCCGTTGGCCGTCCACCAGGATGAGGGTGTTCTGCGCCGCAGTCGCGCCAAAGCCACGCATGTCGACGCTCGCGAGCGCCGCATTGTTGCCGAACAGATCGCGACTCACGACTCCCGCCCGCGTGCCGAGCAGCTCGGGCAGCGTGCGTGCGGCACTGCGCGAGATATCCTCGGCGGTAATGACGGATGCATTGATCGCAAGGCGCTCGGCGGTCTGCTCGAAGCGGGTGGCCGAGACGATCACCTCGGGTGTCTGCTGGATCTGTGCCATCGCCGAAGGCGAGAGAAGACAAATGACGAGCGCGCGTGCCGCGCAACCGGGCGCGGCGCGCACAGTGGACTGCTTCATGGTGAACCTCCCTCAAGCCCGCCTACCCGCGGGCAATGGTCGTGGAAGAAGGCTCCAGGTCGGTCTCCGGGCTGACGAGTCTTGGTGCGACGCCTTCCCACGGCCATCGGCCGCAGTGGCTGCGGATCGCCTGAGCAATCCGCCGGTCGCACCCGCACTCGCTTACCGTTGCGGGGGCAGCACAGGTTGCCGGCTCGGGACCGGCCCCTGTTTCCCGATTCTCGCGTGCCGCCAACCGGCGGCACGCGCACCTGGAACGCGATGCATTATAAGCCGATTCGCGCGCGGACGATGTGGACCGTCAGCTCGTACAATCGAGATCCAGCGCCTCGCTTTGCGAGGCGATCGATCAGAAGGCCTGCGAGGTGCGGCGAAGACATGACAGAGCGTATCGTGATCGTGGGCGCCGGACATGCGGGGGGCGTTGCCGCCATGACGCTGCGCGAGCAGGGTTACGGGGGCGCAATCGTGATCGTGGGCGAAGAAGGCTGCGCACCGTATCAGCGCCCGCCGCTGTCGAAGAACTTCCTCACGGGCGAGATGAGTGCGGAGCAACTGCTGCTCAAGCCGGAGAAGTTCTATGCCGAGCGAGCGGTCGAGGCGAGATTCGGCGTTCGCGTCGAAGCGATCGAACGCGCCGCCATGCGGGTACGGCTGCATGACGGCGAGACACTCGCGTATTCGAAGCTCCTGCTCGCGACAGGAAGCCGGCCGCGCAGGCTATCCGTGCCGGGTGCGGATCTCGCAGGAGTGCACTACCTGCGAACGCTCGCCGACGCGACCGCGATTCGCGCCGACATGGCTCGTGGCAGGCGCGCGGTCGTCATTGGCGCCGGCTACATCGGGCTGGAGGCTGCCGCCGCGGCGGCGAGGGCTGGCATGCGGGTCGTGGTCCTGGAAGCCGCCGAGCGCATACTCGGCCGGGTGAGCGGACGCGCGGTCGCGGAGTTCTTCGCTGCGACCCATCGTGCGCAAGGTGTGGAAGTTCGCTGCGGCGTGCGCATCGAGGCGCTGGAAGGTTCCGCGCGAGTGGCCGCAGTCGTCGGCAATGAAGGCCCGGTGGAAGCTGACCTCGTCATCGTCGGTATCGGCATCGAACCCAACGTTGAGCTCGCGGCCGACGCCGGGCTCGTATGCGACAACGGCATCGTCGTGGACGAATTCACGCGCACGGGCGACCCGAATATTCACGCGGCGGGCGACTGCAGCAATCACCCGAACGCACTGCTCGGAGCGCGCCTGCGCCTGGAGTCGGTACAGAACGCCATCGACCAGGCTCGCGTCGCAGCCTCGAATCTGGCCGGCAATGCGCGCGCATACGCCGAGCTGCCCTGGTTCTGGTCGAACCAATACGATCTGCGGCTGCAGATCGCAGGGCTGTCGCAAGGTCACGATGAAACGCTGCTGCGCGGAAACCCGGCGGCAGCACCCTTCAGCATCATGTACCTGCGCGCGGGCCGCGTGATCGCGGTCGATACGGTGAACGCGCCGCGCGATCATCTCGCATTTCGCAAGCTGCTCGCCGCCGGCGCACCGATCGACGCGCGGCGGCTGGTCGATCCTGCTGTCGCGGTAGCCTGATCGGTTGCGGCCCCGCCATCCGCGCATGACACGCGCCGTCTCAGGTCAGGCGTGCGCCCGCCGCGCCGGCAGCACGCTCCGAGCACAGCCGCATCACTGCGGCTCGATCCGCGCCGCCTTTACGATCTCCCCGAGCCGCTTCAGGTCCTCGACATAGACCTTCGCCCAGACTGCGGGCGGATCGCCTTTGGGCTCGTAGCCGTTGGCGACGAAATTGCCGTGCACTTGCGGGATCTGCAGGGCCTTGTGCACCGCCTGCTGGAAACGCGTCACGAGCGGCAGCGGCGTCTTTGCCGGCGCGAATATGCCGTGCCAGCCTGAATCCGCGACGAAACCCGGCAGTGTCTCGCCGATAGTCGGCAGGTCGGGCAGCGATGAGAGGCGCTTCGCACCGGTGAAAGCGAGCCCCCGCACGCGCCCCGATTTGACCTGTGGTACGCCGACCGAACCGGCCGGAAAGTGGATCTGCGTCTCGCCGCCCATGACCGCGTTCAGCGCCGGGCCGCCACCCTTGTACGGCACGTGCAGCATGTCGATACCAGCCTTGAGACAGAACAGCGCGCCGGCCAGATGCTGTCCGTTGCCGATACCGGCAGTACTGTAGCGGATTTTCCCGGGCTCGCTCTTGGCCAGCGCGATCAGCTCCTTGACGTTCTTTGCCGGGAACGCCGGATGACTCACCATCAGGTAGCCCAGGCCCAGCGCAATGTTGGTGACCGGCACAAAGTCTCTGACATGATCGAACGGCAGTTTCCTGACGACGAAGCGGTTGACCGCGAAGCCGAACGAGGTGGCCATGTAGGTGTAACCGTCGGGCGTTGCCTTGGCGACCGTGTCTGCGCCCACGACACCGTTTGCGCCACCTCGATTGTCGATGACGATGGGCTGGCCGAGGTCTTCCTCGACGTGACGAAACAGCATACGTGCGAAAGTGTCGACGTTGCCTCCCGGCGGAAATGGCACGACGACGCGTATCGGCCTCGCAGGATAATGCGCCGCATCGCCAGCCACTGCGGCGCAGGGTACGACAGCAGCGGCCAGGGCAAGACAAAGCCTGCGAATCATGAATTCGCTCCTCCTCTCATTTACAAACGCGGCGGGCAGGGTCGCAATGCGCCGTGCGCGAGCACCGTCACTGTAGCGTTCTCTTCGCCAGAGCGTCAACTTCCGAACGCCAGCACCACCTACAGCGCTCGTCGCTCGATGACCGCGCGCGCGAGCGTGCCGCTATCCACATGCTCGAGCTCACCGCCTACCGGCAGTCCGCGAGCAATGCGCGTTACCTTGAGCCCGCGAGCGGACAACATCTCAGCGATGAAGTGCGCGGTCGCCTCGCCTTCGTTGGTGAAGTTGGTCGCCAGCACCACTTCCTTCACGGCTACGTCGCGGGCGCGTTCAAGCATACGGTCCAGGTGGATGTCCTTGGGCCCGATACCGTCGAGCGGCGACAAGCGTCCCATGAGGACAAAGTAAAGCCCGCTGTAGCACTGCGCCTGCTCCAGCATCAGCAGATCGGCAGGCGTTTCCACCACGCACAGGAGCGAAGGATCGCGCTGCGCGGAAGCGCACAGCGCACACACCGGAGTCTCGCTGAAGCTGTTACAGCGCTCGCAATGTCGCAGCGCTTGCAGCACTTGCAAAAGCGCATCGCCCAGCCGCGCAGCACCATCGCGATCCCGCTGCAACAGATGGAAAGCCATGCGCTGCGCCGACTTCGCACCCACGCCAGGCAGACAGCGCAATGCGGAGATGAGCGCTTCGAGGCTTGGTGGATTCTTCATGAGAGGGCAGCGATTCCCGCACACGCTGCCCGCGGGGGCAGCGTGCCGCGGTCGAGCGACATCAGAACGGCAACTTCATTCCCGGCGGCAGATTGAGCCCGGCGGTGAAGCCCGCCATCTTCTCCTGCGAAGTCGCTTCGGCTTTGCGCACCGCGTCGTTGAAGGCAGCTGCGATCAGATCCTCGAGCATGTCTTTGTCATCGCTCAACAGGCTAGGATCGATACTCACGCGCTTTACGTCGTTGCGGCAAGTCATGACGACCTTCACCATCCCGGCGCCAGACTGGCCCTCGACCTCGACGCTCGCCAGGCTCTCCTGCACCTTGCGCATGTTCTCCTGCATCTGCTGCGCCTGCTTCATGAGCTGCGCCAGACCGCCTTTCATCATCTCGCCCCCGTCCTTCCGATTCTGTGTGGATATCAGCGCTGCGGTTTGATCGAATCTGGCACGACACGTGCCCCCAGGTTCTCCACCAGGTCGCGCACGAACGGGTCCGCCTCGAGCGATCGGGCCGCACTCGCGAGCTTGCTGCGCTGCTCCTGTGTCTGCATCTGCGCCGGTGTCATGCCTACCGGCTGGCCGACAGCAATCTGCAATCTGACCGCGCGTCCCAGGTGCTGTTCGAGCGCGCAGCGCAACCGTTCCTGCGGACCTTTCTCCAGCAGGTGCTTATGCGCTTCGGCCAAACGTAACCCTAGCACACCATTCGAGTCTTCCACGAGCTCGCAGTTCTGCGCGAGTTGCCGTGCCATGCCCGAGAGTTTCATCGCTTCCAGCACGCGCAGCCAATCGGTGAGCGGGGATTGCCCCGCATCGGCCGCAGCGGTGATCGGTGCGTTCTCCCCCTCACCCCCGACCCCTCCCCCGGTGGGAGGGGGGAGTTTCGTGCGCCCGCTGGGGCAGATGGGTTCCTGGGCGGGGGCTGGTGGTGACGGAAGAGGCGCCAGGTTCCCGGGCGCAAGCCGGGATGCGCGCATCGCGGCATCTCTACCGGGAGGAGAGGAGCGCTTCAGCCCTCCCCCATTCCCCTGGGCAGAGACCGTGGTTGAAAGAGTGACGCATTCGCCATCGCCCTGCGGCAGAGGGATCGAATGTGACGGTGACTCTCCGGGCGTAGACCGTGCCACGGCATTATCCGCTGCGGTCTCGCCGACCGCCGCCGCGAGTCTCCCCACGGCACGGCGGACCACGCCGCTCGTCAGGCCCGGCGCATCGCTCGCCGAACCTGCGCCATCATCCGCCGAGCCGCCCGCGGCCGATTCAGGGGCGAACGCGAGCATCCGCAGCAAAGCCATCGTAAAGCCGGCGTAGTCGTCCGGAGCAAGCACGATGTCTGCGCGCCCCTGGTTGGTGATCTGATAGTAGAGCTGCACCTCGTCGGGCTGGAAGCATCGTGCCAGGCGCTCGATCTGCTGTGCGTCCGTATCGTCCGCGGCAACCGCACTGGGGATGATCTGCGCGAGCGCGATCCGATGCCACAGGCTCGCCAGCTCGTGCAGCGCCTGCTCGAACGCGAGCCCGTGCGCGGCCATGGCGTCTGCCTCACCGATCAGCGCAGCGCCGTCGCGACGCGCGAGCGCGTCGGCAATGCGATGCAGGTGCTCGCGACCGACCAGCCCCAGCATGGCTGCGACCGACTGCGCGCTGACGCTGCCACCGCCGTGCGCGATCGCCTGGTCGAGCAGAGAAAGCGCGTCGCGCAGACTGCCGCGGGCCGCCTCGCTCAACGCGCTGATGGCTGGCGCTTCGTACGCGATGCCTTCGCTGTCGAGGATCGCGGTAAGTCGTGTACGGATCTGTGCCGGCGGGATCTGGCGCAGGTTGAATTGCAGGCAGCGCGACAGCACCGTGACCGGGACTTTCTGCGGGTCCGTGGTGGCGAGCACGAACTTGACGTGCTCGGGCGGCTCCTCGAGCGTTTTCAGCATTGCGTTGAAGGAGTGCCCAGAGAGCTGGTGCACCTCGTCGATGACATACACCTTGTAGCGCCCGGCGGTCGGTGCATAGAGCGCGTTCTCCAGCAGCTCGCGCATCTTGTCTACCTGGGTGTTGGACGCGGCGTCCACCTCCAACAGATCGACGAAGCGGCCGGCATCGATGCCGGCGCAAGCGCCACACTGTCCGCAGGGCGTGGCGCTCACGCCTTGCTCGCAATTGAACGCCTTGGCCAGAATGCGCGCCAGCGTGGTCTTGCCCACACCGCGTGTACCGGTGAAGAGATAGGCGTGGTGCAGCCGCTGCGAGCCGAGCGCGTTGGCAAGCGCGCGCACGACGTGCTCCTGCCCGACCAGCTGGGCGAATGTCTTCGGGCGCCACTTGCGGGCAAGAGCTTGAGTCATCGTACGCGCTGGTGTCGCTTGCGGGGCGCGAGCTTCGATCGGGCCGGACTCCCCCCGGTCAGAAGTGATACTGTAGGCGCAACTGGTGGAAATTGATGCCCTGGTTGGGTTGCTTGATGCCGGCATTCGACAGGTGCTGATAGCGATACCCGACATCGTACGCATGCCGCGGTCCGAAGCGCAGGCCCAGGCCGATGTGGTCGCCGAACTGGAAGCGCGACCCGAAGCGGCGCTCGTCCGCGACCGAGCTCTTGGAAAGATAATGGAACCCCACCGCGGCTTCCAGGTAGGGCGCCAGCGCACCGGGGGATTTCTGCTGCAACCGGAACACCGGCGTGAAACCGACGTCGACGATGCTGCTCGTGGTCCGGTTGCGACTGTCGTTGTCCCAATAACCCAGGCTCAAATCCCAGTAACCGCCGATCTGCCAGTTGTCGCCGAGCGCCCAGCGCCAGGGCCAGTTCCACTGCACGCCGACGCGCGCCATGTCGACTGAGGCGTTGGAGGAATCCGACGTACCGAGCTCGACCGACATCCCGTCGAGCGCCCGTGCCTGGGGTGCAACGAGAACCAGCCAGGCGAGTAGTAGCAGCGGGCGCATGGTTCGAATTATTCTCCCTGGGTAACCGATTTCCAACTGTTGCGCACTCGGCCCTTACGTATCGACAATGAACCTTCCGTGGAAGGCGGCGAGCCTGATCCCCGGCACTTGCAGAGAATAGCTGTGGCTGCTTCCTTCCGGACCTGACCAGGTTCACTACCATGCAATGCGGGGAGGCCCGCCGCGCCCAAGTATGCCCGGAAACCGAGTCGCGATCCACTGCTTCAATGCGCGGGGTGGGGCGAGTGGGTCAGACGCTCGGTCATTGCGATGGCAAGCGCGGATAACACGAATGTGAGGTGGATCAAGGTCTGCCACATGAGCGTCTTGTCGTCGAGCGCGGCAGCATTGATGAAGGTCTTCAGCAGGTGGATCGAGGAGATGCCGACAATCGCGGTTGCGAGCTTCACCTTCAGCACGCCGGCATTGACGTGCGAGAGCCACTCCGGCTGATCGGGATGGCCTTCCAGGGCGAGCCGGGATACGAACGTCTCGTACCCGCCCACGATCACCATGATGAGCAGATTGGCGATCATCACCACGTCGATAAGACCCAGCACGATCAGCATGATCTGGGCTTCCGCAATGGTGTCGGCGGCGGCCACCAGGTGCCACAACTCGATCATGAAGCGGTACACGTATACGGCTTGGGCGACGATGAGACCGACATAGAGCGGCGCCTGCAGCCAGCGGCTCATGAAGATGAAGTTCGGTAACGGCCTGATCGGCTTGTACGGGGTGATCATGTCCATTCGCTCTGTATCAGGTAAGGAACGTACGCCGCCGGTTCGGCGGCGCGCGCAGTGTAGCGCAAGCCATTGCCCGTCCCAAGCGACTCCGCGCGTGATAGCCGGGCGCCGTGGCGCGATGAGTCGGACCGGACCCTGGTTCGGCGGGCAGAACTTTACAGCGCCGGGCAATAGTGCTTCCATTGACCGGGTCCGGAGCGGCGCGGCGGGCCGAAAAGGATTGCGAAGCAACCGTCGCAACAAGCTGATAGAGGAGATCCACGATGTCGACCATCTTGTCCGTCCTGCAGGAAAACCGCATCTTTCCGCCCGCCGAGGCGTTCGCCCGGCAGGCAAACATCCCGAGCATGGACGCCTACAGGAAGCTCTGCGAAGAGGCCGAGCGCGACCATGCCGGTTTCTGGGCCCGCCTGGCGCGCGAGAACCTGCTCTGGCACAAGCCCTTTACGCGTTCGCTCGATGATTCCAACGCCCCCTTCTTCAAATGGTTCGAGGACGGCACGCTGAACGCCTCGTACAACTGCCTGGACCGCCACCTCGAGACGCAACCGGAAAAGACCGCCATCATCTTCGAGGCGGACGACGGCAAGGTCACGCGCATCAGCTACCGTGATCTGCATCGGCGCGTTTGCGCAATGGCCAACGGCCTGAAGAGCCTCGACGTCAAGAAGGGCGACCGCGTCATCATCTACATGGGAATGAGCATCGAGGTCGTGGTCGCGATGCAGGCGTGTGCCCGTATCGGCGCGATCCACTCGGTCGTGTTCGGCGGTTTTTCGGCCAAGGCGCTGCACGAGCGCATCATCGATGCCGGTGCCGTCGTGCTCCTGACTGCCGACGAGCAGATGCGCGGGGGGCGTGCGATCGCGCTCAAGGCGGCGGTCGACGAGGCCATCGCCCTTGGCGGTACCGACACGCTCAGACACGTCGTGGTCTACAAGCGCACCGGCGGCGCGGTGCATTGGGTAGCGGGCCGCGACCTGTGGCTCAACGATCTGGTCCAGGGACAAGCCGAGACCTGCGAACCGGAATGGGTCAGCGCCGAGCACCCGCTTTTCATCCTCTACACCTCGGGATCGACCGGCAAGCCCAAGGGCGTGCAGCATTCGACCGGCGGCTTCCTGCTGCAAGCGGCGCTGACGATGAAGTGGGTGTTCGATTACAAGCCGAGCGACATCTTCTGGTGCACCGCCGACGTCGGCTGGGTGACCGGACACACCTATGTCTGCTACGGGCCGCTCGCGGTGGGCGCCACCGAGATCATGTTCGAGGGCGTACCCACCTACCCGAATGCGGGCCGCTTCTGGCGCATGATTCAGGACCACAAGTGTACGGTGTTCTACACCGCGCCGACTGCGATCCGCTCGCTCATCAAGCTCGGTGCCGATCTGCCGAAGCAATACGATCTCACGTCGCTGCGCATTCTCGGCACGGTGGGCGAACCGATCAATCCGGAAGCCTGGATGTGGTACTACCAGACGGTAGGGGCCGAACGCTGTCCGGTGGTCGACACGTGGTGGCAGACCGAAACCGGCGCGACACTCATCGCACCGCTGCCCGGCGTGACGCCGCTGAAGCCGGGTTCATGCACGTTGCCGCTGCCCGGACTCAGCGCCGACGTGGTCGACGAGACCGGCAATTCGGTCGAACGCGGTAAGGGCGGTATCCTCGTCATGCGCAAACCCTGGCCGTCGCTGCTGCGTACGATCTGGGGTGATGCCGATCGGTTTCGCCGCACGTACTTCCCGGACGAATTCAAGGGCAAGCTCTATGTTGCCGGCGACGGTGCGAGCCGCGATACCAACGGTTATTTCACCATCATGGGTCGCATCGACGACGTGCTGAACGTCTCAGGTCATCGCCTGGGCACGATGGAGGTGGAATCGGCGCTGGTATCGAATCCCAAGGTCGCCGAGGCCGCCGTGGTCGGCCGGCCCGACGATCTAACCGGGGAGGCGATCGCTGCCTTCGTGGTGTTGCGCCAGGTCCGACCCAACGGTGCAGAAGCGGGCCGCATCGCCGACGAACTGCGCGACTGGGTGGCGAAGGAGATCGGTCCGATCGCCAAACCCAAAGACATCCGCTTCGGCGAGAATCTGCCCAAGACCCGCTCGGGCAAGATCATGCGCCGGCTGCTGCGCTCGCTCGCCAAGGGGGAGGAGATCAACCAGGATGTATCGACGCTCGAGAACCCGGCGATACTGGATCAACTGAAGGAAGTCAGCTGAATTGGGGCGAAGGGCGAAGGGCGGACGATGAAGCCCGGCGCTGGCATCCCTTGCGCACGTCACTGCGCAATTGCCGGTGGTTGTCGCAGCGTCTCCCAGCGCCCTTCACGCGCCTGTCATCGTCGTTGTCGAGCCGCCTGGTTTTCACCCTTCATCTGCGCGATCCGGTAATGCGAGACACGAATATCGACCGGCAGAAGCTGGTGGCGATTTTTCTGC
>WYBJ01000250.1 GCA_011525945.1 Burkholderiaceae bacterium
AGTCAGAAGTCGTTGCAACAATGTTCTTGATGCTCGCGACGCCACGAGTGGCAAAAGTGTGGAAATCGACGCCAGACGCGAAGCGAACCGCAGCCAGGTTGGACACCTGGCGAGGATTCGCGACAAAGTATGGCGTCGATTTCGGCATCTTTTGTGCGGCGAACTTCTGACTCGGGACACTAGGGTGGCGCGCGGTGCTCAGTTCGCCGAGGCGCCGGCCGCCCGGATCACTTTTGCCCACTTGGCCATTTCGGACTTGATGTACGCGCCGAACTCCTGCGGTGTGGTCGGTGCGGGATCCAGGCCCTGGCTGAAAAGGTATTGCTTGATATCGGGCATCTGCAGGACCTTCACCACCTCGGTATTGAGCTTGTGCACGATCGCGCGCGGCGTTTTCGCCGGCGCGAGCAGGCCATACCAATTGTTGGCATCAAAGCCTTTCAAACCCTGCTCGGCGATGGTCGGAATCTCGGGCATCATGCCCGCGCGCTTGGCCGTGGTGACGCCCAGGGGGCGAATCCGGCCCGTCTTGATGTGGGGAATGGCGGTCGCGGCGGTCGCGAAGACCGCATGCACCTGGCCCGCCAGAAGATCGATCATCACGGGCCCGCCGCCCTTGTACGGCACGTGGGTCATCTTCACCCCGGCCATCGTGGCGAACAACTCGCCGGCGAGGTGACCGGCGCCGCCGACGCCGGACGATCCGTACAGGATCTTTCCGGGGCTCGCCTTCGCCAGCCCGATCAGTTCCTGCACGTTGTTCGCTTTCACCGACGGGTGTACCACCAGCACGTTGGTTGAGTTCACGGCTTGCGTAATGGGTGCGAAATCACGCACCGGATCGAACGGCAGGTTGCCGTAGAGGGTGGGATTGATCGCGAGTGCCGCGATCGTACCCATGAGCAGCGTATAGCCGTCGGGATTGGCCTTGGAAACGATATGCGCGGCGATGTTGCCGGCCGCGCCAGGCCGGTTGTCGATCACTACCTGTTGGCCGAGCGACTGGCTCAGTTTCTGCGCGATGGCGCGCGCGGTGGTATCGGTGCCTCCGCCCGGGGCGAAGCCGACCAGCAACCGGATCGGACGCTCGGGAAAAGATGTGGCTTGATCGGATGCGGCGCGCACGGCCGGGGTCGCCAGCAAAGCCGCCGCAGCGACGCCCAGGATCACGCGCCGACTGAACGGTAGCGGAAAAATTCGCTTCATTTTCGTGCCCCTCCATTATCCCTTGCACGGCGCCGATGCGCTGCAAGATGTCGAATTTGCGAGCCCTCGCGCGCAGGACGGATTATACGAGCGCAGCGAGTGGCCACCATAGATTGGATGACGCTTCGTGGAGATTTCTGCGCCACGGCGGAATGGCAGCATATGCTGAGCGTGTGAAGAGAAACATGTTCGTCGCGCCGTTCGTTCCTGCATCGGTGCGATCCATGCCACTCCGGCCGGAGCGCGGTGGTCCGGAACTTGCCCTCACGCCACCGAATCGAGTCAACGCCCAGCGAATCCGATGAATATTTCCTCCAGCGGCGACCGTCGAGTCGCAACACGGGGTTTGTGCGCACTGCGGCGCTGCCTGTGCGCGGTCGCTCTTGTCGCGAGTTTCGACACCTTCGCCGTGAGTGGCGGCGGTAGCGAAATATTGTACCAAGGCAGCAGCGGAATTCTGCCCGACCAGGCGCCGTGGTCGTGGAACTATGCCGCGTCGAACTCGGACAGCACCGTCGGCATGGCCGCCGGTGTCACCTTCCTGGATACCACCGCTTCGTCGGGGATGGCCGGCTACGGCGTGCTGCGTGGCGACCCGCTCGACAGCGCTGCCGGTTTCCGGCTCGATTTCGCCTTGCGCATCGACACCGAAACACACAGTAACGATGACCGTGCGGGGTTCAGTCTCATCGTCCTTGATCAGGCGGCGCGCGGTGTGGAACTCGGCTTCTGGAGCGACCGGGTGTGGGCACAGAATGCAGGGTTCACGCACGGTGAAACGATGCTGGTCGATACGCACAGCGTGCAGCGCGACTACCGGCTTACGTTCCACGGCAGTTCGTATTCGCTGCTCACCGATGGCGTGCTGCCGCTGGCCGGGCCGCTGCGCGACTACGCCGCCGAGGCATCGTTTCCCGCCAGTCTGGTGTACTCGCAGCCAAGCTTCATATTCTTCGGTGACGACACGACCTCGGCGCGCGCGCGGGCGGAGCTCGGCATGATGGCGCTGGCACCGGTGCCGGAGCCGGGGGAATGGACTTTGTTGCTGGCGGGGCTCGCTACGATGGCGCTTGCCGCACGGCGCAGGAAATCCGCCTCATGCCGCGCGGCAGGCGCGCACTGAGCCAGCGCTCGGGAGGCAAAGGAAAGGCCTAGGCGCGAACCAGCAGGGCGGGGCAGGGCGCGATCGCGAGATTGAGCAACGCCCCCATCGGGCTAGCGCCGGGTCAACGCCGGTCCCCCACCTGGTCGAACACATCCCAAAGATCACCTTTCACGTTCAGAATCACCAGCGCACGCGCGAGGCGACCCAGGTAAAGCAGCTCTTCCATGATGACCGGCGAAAACCCCTGCCGGTTGCCGCGCGTATCGATGACCAGGCTGTTGAGATAGGCCTCGCAGTCGGGTGTTCCCCAAAGCTGCTGGATACGGGTCGCGATCCGCGGGTAGTCCTCCAGCGCCGCGCGCACCTGCAAGCGCTCGGCTGGCCCTTTCCTTCGTTCCAGCTTTTCGTCCAGCTGCGACAGATCGGGAAATGCGTCGCCTGTGGAGCCATCCGCCGGCACTCGGTCCAGTCGCTCGGTAACGGGGGCACCGGCGCTGTAGCCGGGGCGAGCGGACGTTGCACCTCGCGCGCCTGCGGCCGGGTCGCGCGCAGGAGATGAATCGCCTTGCGCGCCGACCAGAACCCCCGAAGCGGCGCTGGTCGCGGGTCGAGGCGCCCGGACGACGGCGAAATCGTCTGCGTTGGAGGCCGCCGGGGCGTGCACGTGTGCAGCCGCTGCTTCCAGCCGCTGCACACGCCGCTCCAGCACTTCCAGGCGTTTCAGCATCTCGTCCAGCGGAGAGCTCATCGTTTCGCCCTCGAGCGCCACTGCCTGTTTGTCGAGCCTGCTCGTGTTCATCGCTTGGGCACTATCCTACACCCGCGATTGCGATCGCCGGTGCAGGACGCGCTCTCCTTCCTTACGGGTCAAGCCGTCTTCGACTGCGAGAGTGCCACGCCAGTTTTGTGCCGACGCGAGTGCCGTGCATGCGCCGCCGGACGAGCGGTCACGGCGGCGCCCCGAACGGCAATTGCGGACGAATCGGGCACGAGCTTGAGCCGCCGTGAACGCATGATTTCCGGGGCTCAAAGTCGATCAGAAGTGCCGCGCGGCGGTGAGTGGAACGATGCTCGGATCGAACACGAGCTCGAGTAGCGTGTTGGCGCGAACGCGCCCATCCATGCGACGGAGGATGGTTTCGAGCTCGGCCTGGCTTGCGGCGCGAACGAAGTCCCAGCCGTACAACGTGGCCAGACCGGAGAAGTCCAGCACCGGCGGTTCCAGCGTGAACGCCGGCATCGCTGCGCCGGTGAGCTTGGTTGCGGCTGCGTTGAGGGTCGCGTAGCGCCGATTCGACAGCACCACCAGCAGCAGTCGAGTGCCCTGGCGAGCTGCGCTCCACAACGCTTCCGAGGCATACAGTGCGGAGCCGTCGCCGATGATCGCCACCACCTGCCGGTCGGCGCGGCCGATGGCGCCGCCGACCGCGGCCGCAAGGCCCCAGCCGATGCCGCCGGAGCCGTTGGTGAAGTACCCACCGGCATTACAGCCGAGTGACTGGCGCACGTCGGAGGTAGAGAGGCCAGCTTCATCGAACACGATCGCGTCGACAAAGGCTTGCGCAAGCGCGTGCACCGCCGTGGTCGGATGGAAGCTGCCCGGCGCCCCGTCCGGTAGCACGAGCTCGGGCCGGTAGCGGCGGGGTGTGCGTGCCGCAGCCTGAAGACGCCTTGCGACGGCTGCGCCGATTGCACCGAACGCTGCGCGCAGATTCACCAGATGCGCCGCTTCGAACTCGCCCGCGGGCGCGAGCACCGCGGGATCGTCACCCAGCCAGACCTTCTCCTGCGGCAGTTCGAGAACGCTGTACAGCGTCGTGCGCAGCGTGCGTCCGCCCGCGAAGACGAGAAGATCGTGTCCGGCCAGGCGGGCGCCGATGCTAGCGAAGCTCGGCGAAAGATACCCGCCGAACGCGGCCGAAACCGCATCGAGCGGCAGCACGCCGGTATAGGGCGCGACGTACACCGGTGCGCTCAACTGCTCGGCCAGGATGCGCAACGGTTCGGCGGCATCGTGCCAGTGCACTTCCTCGGCGGCGACGAATGCGGGGTTGCGCGCCTGACACAGGCGTTGTGCGATTTCGTCCACCGAGCTCGTACTGAGATTGCCCAGGCGCGCGGGGTTTGGCGCGACCGCAATTGCGTCGGTCTCCTGCTCCAGCAGGTCGGGTGGGCACACCAGCGCAACCGGCCCGAACGGCGGCGCGAGCACCGCGCGGATCGCATTGCGCACGTTCGCGGCCGCATCGTGCTCGGAATCGAGCCGCAGGACCGCCTTGCAGACGCTGCCGGCCATACGCTCAAGCGGGCCGTACAGAATGGGTGCGGTGTGCAGCAGCCGCCGGTCCTGTCCGCCGATCAGAACCAGCAACGGCGTACGCGCGATCGCGGCGGTGTACAGCGCCCCCAGTCCGTTGCCAAGACCGGGGGCAACGTGCAGATTGACGACACCCAGAGTGCGCGTCGCGCGTGCAAAGCCGTCCGCCATCGGCACCGCGGCAACTTCGCTCAGCGCCACCACGTAGCGCCCGCGTCCGCGCCGCTCGAAGCCGGCGAGCAGCGGGATCTCGGTGGTGCCGGGGTTGCCGAATACAGTGTCGACGCCACAACACGCGAGCGTCTGCAGCAGGTAGTCCGCGATCTTCATAGGTGCCCGACGGGGTGAAACGCCGTAGAATCCAGGGGCCGCCAGATTAGTGGTGCGCTCCGTGCAGCGTCAAGGCGGCAGCGTCAAAGCGCATTCCCACATCCCGCTGGTATGCTTCTTCATGACCGAGATCGCGACCGCCAGACCCTACACAGAACTACGTGAAGCCGTGCGCGCGCTGTGCAGCCAGTTCAGCGGCGAGTACTGGCGTAGCATCGACGAAGTGCGCGCCTATCCCGAAGCGTTCGTAAAGGCGCTGACCGAAGCGGGCTGGCTGGCTGCGCTCATTCCCGAGGAGTACGGCGGCTCCGGGCTGGGTATCGCCGAAGCCTCGGTAATCCTGGAGGAGATCAACCACAGCGGCGGCAACTCGGGTGTCTGCCACGCGCAGATGTACACCATGGGAACCCTGCTGCGCCACGGCTCCGCGGCTCAGAAGCGCCAGTATCTGCCGAAGATCGCGGCCGGGCAGTTACGCATGCAATCCTTCGGTGTCACCGAACCGGGTGCTGGAACCGACACGACAAAGCTCAAGACCACGGCGGTGAAACGCGGCGATCGCTACGTCGTCAACGGCCAGAAGGTCTGGATCTCGCGCGTGCTGTTCTCCGACCTGATGCTCCTGCTCGCGCGCACCACGCCGCTGGATCAGGTGAAACGCAAGTCCGACGGGCTGTCGGTGCTGCTCGTCGACCTGCGCGATGCGATCGGCAATGGGCTCACGGTGAAGCCGATCCGCAACATGGTGAACCACCAGACCAACGAGCTGTTCTTCGACAACCTGGAGGTTCCGGCCGAAAACCTGATCGGCGAGGAGGGCCGGGGCTTTCGGTACATCCTCGACGGCATGAATGCAGAACGCATTCTGATCGCTGCTGAGTGCATCGGCGACGGCAATTGGTTCATCGAGAAGGCCGTTGCGTATGCCAAGGAGCGGCACGTGTTCGAGCGGCCGATCGGTCAGAACCAGGGGGTCCAGTTTCCGATCGCGAAAGCGTACATGAACGTACGCGCGGCCGACTTGATGCGATTCCACGCCGCGGCATTGTTCGATGCGGGCGCGCCGTGCGGCGCCGAAGCGAACATGGCGAAGTATCTGGGGGCCGAGGCGTCGTGGGAGGCGGGGAATGCGTGCTTACAAACCCACGGCGGCTTCGGCTTCGCGGCGGAGTATGACATCGAGCGCAAGTTCCGCGAAACGCGCCTGTACCAGGTGGCGCCGATCTCCACCAACCTCATCCTTTCTTACGTCGGTCAGCATGTCCTGGGCATGCCCCGGTCGTTCTAGCACGGCGTCACTGCGCGCGCGCGCGCGTTCCGCATGATGACTCGCACGACGCTCACACTCACTCCCGCCTATGCCCGGGCGCGCGCGCGTCGTGTCCGAATCGAGTTCCGGTTCAATACGCAACATTCGATGATTGCAGGCTACTGATGAGACCCTTGGACGGCATTACCGTCATCGCTCTGGAACAGGCGGTCGCGGCCCCCTTCGCCACCCGCCAGTTTGCCGATCTCGGCGCGCGCATCATCAAGATCGAGCGCCCGGAGGTTGGCGACTTCGCTCGCGCCTACGACGAAAACGTCCGCGGCATGTCGGCCTATTTCGTCTGGCTCAACCGTGGCAAGCAGAGTCTGACACTCGACCTGAAGCATCCGGGTGCTGCCGACATCATGCAGCGGCTGCTCTCCCAGGCGGATGTTTTCATCCAGAATCTCGCGCCAGGTGCGGCCGAGCGTCTGGGCCTCGGGTGGGCCACGCTGTCGCAGCGGTATCCGCGCTTGATCGTGTGTGACATCTCGGGCTACGGGGATGCCGGGCCCTATCGCGACAAGAAGGCGTACGATCTGCTCATTCAGAGCGAGGCGGGGCTCGTTTCGATCACCGGCACGCCCGAGCATCCGTCGAAGGTCGGGGCGTCGATCGCCGACATCTGCACCGGCATGTATGCGTATTCCGGCGTCCTAAGCGCCTTGTTGCAGCGCGGCCGCAGCGGCAGGGGTAGCCGTGTCGAGGTCGCCATGCTCGAAGCATTGTGCGAGTGGATGATCCAGCCGCTGCTGTACGCGCATTTCACCGGCAAGCCGATTGCGCGCACCGGCGCCGATCATGCCAGCATCGTGCCGTACGGTCGCTTCACTGCGGGCGATGGCAAGGATGTGATGATGGGCATCCAGAATGAGCGCGAGTGGGCGCTTTTCTGCAGCAAGGTGCTCGAGCGTCCGGAACTCGCGCGCGATCCGCGCTTCGTATCCAATACACGGCGCCTCGAGCATCGCTCCGCCCTGCTGGCGATCGTGCGCGAGGTGTTCGGTGCGCTGAGCGCCGAGGAACTGGTGGTGCGCCTGGATGCAGCCGGCATCGCCAACGCCCGCATGAACGAGCTGGCCGAGGTCTGGGATCATCCGCAGTTGCGTGCGCGCGGGCGCTGGACCGAGATGGGGTCGCCGGTGGGCGCGATTCCCGTCCTGCGTCCTCCCGCCACGCATTCCGACTTCTCGCCCGTGCTGGGCGAAGTGCCCGCGGTCGGCAGCCATACCGAGGCGATTCTCGCCGAGCTCGGTTATGGCGACGACGAGCGTGCCCGGCTGCGCGCCGAGAAGGCTCTGTAGAGAGCAGCGCAGGGCGTCCGCGCGTTGCCCGCAGGCCGGCGCCCGCATTCGCAACAGGCGCGTTTTTCTCCCGGGAGGCGGGCGCGAAATCCGTTGACAATGGCTCGGCACATTAGGCATGCTGGCGCCGTCTCTGCCGCGAGGCCAGAGGAGCGAGTCAGATCATTACTCCAACCCGATGGGAGATAGAACGTATGGCCAAGAAGAGCGCCAAGAAGTCCGCCGCGAAGAAACCCGCCGCGAAGAAGACCACGGCGAAGAAAGCCGCCGCAAAGAAGACCGCTAAGCGCAAACCCAATGCAGCATTCATGAAGCCGCTGAGCGCGTCGCCCGCGCTCGCTGCGGTGATCGGCGAGAAGCCGATGCCGCGTACCGAGGTGACCAAGCGCCTGTGGGACTACATCAAGAAGAACAAGCTGCAAGACTCGAAGAACCGTCGCATGATCAACGCCGACGACAAGTTGAGCGCCGTGTTCGGCGGCAAGAAGCAGGTTTCGATGTTCGACATGACCAAGTTGGTCGGCAAACACCTTTCGTAGCGACACCCGTTTACATCGCACGTTGCTCAGAGGGCCGGAGAGCGCAGCGCAAGCTGCCCCCGGCCCTTCGTGTTGTTGCAGCCGGGAAGACCCGCGGTAACATACTCGTGCCGAAGTTGCCGATAGATGAGACAATCAAGCCATGAGCGAACAACAACCTATGTCGCCGCGCCAGCGGCTGCAAGCCTTGCTGGCGATACCCGAGCGCCAGCGCACCGATTCGCAATGGGACGAGCTGATCGAACTGGAGATCGTGCTCGCACCGGGCAATCGCGAAGGTGCACCGCAGCCGGGTGGCGGCATGCGGCGCAATCCCAATGCGCCGCAGGGCGGGCACCCCAAGCCCGGCGGATCGCCCCACGGCAAGAAGTCCGGCAAGAAGTTCCACAAGCGCCCACCCAAGGGCAACGGCTGAGTACGCGGCATCCGATCGAGGCTTTAGCGAAACTTCCCGGCCGGCCGCGACCGGCGCCGATCGTTCTCTCGCCGGCCGTGTTCACGTCCATCGCGTCACGCTTGCGCCAAGGCCGGCATGGGCGCCCGGTGTGCATGCGCTGGTCGCGAGAGCGTCAGGCAAACGCGGTATCGAGCGACATCATCACGGCGAAACCGGCCATTAAGCCCAGCGTCGCCGGCGTCTCGTGACCGTTGCGATGGGTTTCCGGAATGACTTCGTGCGAGACGACGAATATCATCGCGCCGGCCGCCAAGCCGAGCCCGATCGGATAGGCGATCGCGAAGCCGCTCGACAATCCGACGCCGAGTATCGCGCCGATCGGTTCCATTACGCCCGAGGCCGCTGCGAGCAGCGCGGCGCGCAGCGCCGAAAGTCCCGCTGCGCGCAGTGCAAAGCCGACCGCCAAGCCCTCGGGAATGTCCTGAATCGCGATGGCGCTGGTCAGCGGCATGCCGACGCTCAGATCGCCTTGCGCGAAGCTCACGCCGATCGCCATGCCTTCAGGCAGATTGTGCAAGACGATCGCGAACACGAACAGCCACACCCGATTGATGCGTTCGGCGGCAGGCCCGCAAGCGCCGCTTGCCTCGTGCACGTGCGGGATGAAACGATCCAGTCCCAGCATGAGGATGGTGCCCAAGGCGAGCCCGCATGCCACCGTCAACGCCGCCAGCGGTGCGCTGGCGCTGATGTGCCGTGCCGCCTCGAGCCCAGGCAGGATGAGTGAGAAAGCGCTGGCGGCGAGCATCATGCCGGCGGCGAAGCCCAGCATACAGTCCTCGACCATCTTGGAGATCTTGCGCAGCCCCAGTCCGGCGAACGCGCCGAGCGCGGTCGCGCCCAGCCCAGCCAGCCCGCCGAGCAAGCCGTAGCGCAGGCGAGCATCGGCCGCGCCGGCGAAGGCGTTTCGGACGCTCGAGGTCACCAGCACCAGTATCATGACCACCGCAATCGCCAGCCCGAGCGCCGCAAAGGGATGCTGCTGCGCGTGTGCGAGCCACGCCGCACGCAAGTGCACCCGTTGATTGTGTGCGTCTTCCATCGCTTGCTCCTGACGTTATGCGGATCGCGGCGGCCGCAGCTTGCGCACCGTGCTCACGAGCGCTAGCGCCAACGCACCGGCGAGCAGTCCGATCAACGCGTTGCCGAGCAACGTGACGACGATCTCGATCGCGGCGCCGAGCGCTGGTATCGCTGCGCACGCTTGCGCCAGCGTCCGCAACGCATGGTGCAGCCACGGAATACCGTGCACCAGGATGCCGCCACCGACCAGAAACATCGCTGCGGTGCCGGCAACCGACAGCGCCTTCATGAGCCAGGGCGCAGCGGTCAGGATCGCCATGCCGAGACGACGGCACATGCGCGCCCATCTTGTTTCGCCCGCTGCCCGCGCCAGGTGCAGGCCCGCGTCGTCGAGCTTGACGATGCCGGCGACCAGACCATACACGCCTACCGTCATGAGGATCGCGATGCCGCTCAAGACCAGCACTTGCGTGAGCAGCGGCCGCGCGGCGACCGTACCCAGCGTGATGGCGACGATTTCGGCCGAGAGAATGAAATCGGTACGCACCGCCCCCCTGATCTTCTGCTTTTCGGCCTGCACGAGGTCCACGGAAGGATCGGCCCATGCTTGCGTGGCGACGGCGTGGCGCGCGTGATCGTGCGCGTCAGTGCGCACGAGTCGATGCGCAAGCTTCTCGCAGCCCTCGTAGCAAAGAAACGCGCCGCCCACCATCAGCAGCGGCACCACGGCCCAGGGCGCGAAGGCGCTGATTGCGATCGCAGCCGGCACCAGGATGATCTTGTTGACGAACGAGCCCTTCATTACCGCCCACACGACCGGCAGCTCGCGGTTGGGCCGCACTCCGGTGACCTGCTGCGCGTTCAGCGCCAGATCGTCGCCGAGAACGCCGGCCGTCTTCTTGCCGGCGAGTTTGGTGAGTACGGCGACGTCGTCCAGGACGGTACTGATGTCGTCGAGTAACGCCAGCAGGCTCGTGGCCATCGAAACTACTCCCGTATCGCTTGCTAGCACCGCATGGTAGCGGATCGGTTCACCCGCGCCGGTTTGCCGCTGCTTCGAGACGCCACAGGTGCGCGCGCCAGCGCGTAGTCATCGCGATGGTGAGCGTGATGCCGATGAGGCAATAGAGCGCGGCGGTGAGCGGATAGCCGAAGTGCGCGATGAGCGGGCCGGAGAGCAGCAGGCCAGGCAGGTTGCCGTAGATCGCCAGCATGCGAATGCCCATGACGCGGCCGCGAAACTGCTCGTTGGCGCTCTTCAGCAGGATGGCGGACATCGGCACCTGGCTGAGGCTTTGCGCGCAGCCCGCCAGCACCAGTGCGCCGAGGCCGAGCGCGGGGTTCTCGAGCTGCGAGAACAGCAGCAGCATCGCGTACCAGCCGATCGAGAATGCGATCACCATGCGGCCGGGACGGACCAGACCGCCATAGCGGCTGAGTGCAAGCGAGCCCAGCAGCGCGCCCGATGCGGCCGAGGCGACCATGTAACCGAGCCAGGTGCGATCGGCGTCGTAGACCTCCTTGGCGACATAGGGCATCAAGCCTGTCATCAACGGGAAGGCGGTGAGATTGAGCAGGAACGCGAGACACATGACGCTAAAAATCTCCGGCGTGCGCCAGACGTACACGAGCCCGTGCTTCAGATCGCGCCACGCCGAGCGCGCGAGCGGCATGCGCCCGGCGTCATGCTCACGCGCGCGCCGCGCGCCGGTCTGCAGGGTGAGCAGTACCGCCGAGACATAGAGGCTTGCGACCACGGCATAGGCCGGACCCATGCCGAGCGCTGCGACCAGCGCGGCCCCGGTGAGCGCGCCGGCGATGCGCGCCGAATCCTGCGTGGTGCGCTGGATGCTCATCGCCCCCATGAGGTGCGCGGGCGGCATCGTCTCGCCCACGAGCGCGGCGCGCATGCCGATGTCGGAAGGGCGCACGAGCCCCATCGCGCCGGCGATGATGAGCACGTACATAGGCGAGAGGACGCCACTGAAGGCGAGCAGCATCAGCGTGCTGGCAAGCGACGCATACGCCGTGCGCATCGCGCACAAGAGGTTACGCTGGCCGATGCGATCGCCGAACACGCCGACGATGGGCGCGACCAGCGTGCCGATGTATTGCAGCGATGCGAACACCGTGAGCATGAGCACCGAGCCGGTTTCAACCAGGACGTACCAGCCCAGGATCAGCGTTTCCATCTCGAACGCCCACGAGGTCGCCAGGTCCGCCGGCCATTGAAAGCGATAGCTGCGGACGCGAAATGGTGCCAGCGTCGCGGCGCGAGAGAGAGCGCTCAAAACGGGGCGCTCAAGACGGCGCGCGCAGGGGCTGCCGTGTCGCGCTCTCGGTCGACGGCCCTACGGCTGCACATGGAGTGTCCCGAGTCAGAGGTCGTTGCAACGATGATCTCGCTGCTCGTGTTCGTTGGCCGGCGACGTGCGCCGTCACCGAATCATCGCCACGATCATAGCCGGATCGCACCGACGGCGGAATTGCAACGGCACGCGTGCGATGTGCTCGCGCGGGTCGGCGGCCCGCTGCGGCGCACGGGCGTGCCGGGGCGACGGCGTGCTAGAGGCAACGCGCCCCGCATCGTAGAATGTGCTTCGGGGAACAGCATCCTGGCCGAGACATGATCACGAGATTCTTTTCGCGCGGAGCGCTCAACGAGTATGCCGAACCCGCGCAGCGCGCCCAGGCGGCCGGCGAGTTGCCGCCGGAATCGGACGAGCTCAAAGCGCTGCTTACCGGAGATCCCGCGCCCGAGGTGCGCATGGCCGCGGCGCAGCGCTGCAGCGACCTCGCCATGCTCGCCATGGCCTGGCGCAACGAGTCGGACGGGCAGGTGCGCGAGGCCATCGCGGGCACCCTGGGCGAACGCATCGCCGGCGCACAGGACGAGACGCTCGCCGAGCGCCTGCTGCAGGCGGACGAGACGGGCGACGCGATCCGCGTCGAGGCGGCACGTCGTGCTCAGGACGCGAAGCGCCGGTTGATGGCGGTCGCGACCATCCGCGATCCGTCGGCGTTGATCGACCTGGCGCTCTCGGCCGGTAGTGCGGAAACGCGCCTGGCGGCAGCCGAGCGGGTGCACGACGCGCAATCCCTGGACCGGCTCGCCGAGGCTGCACGCAACAAGGACCACGGCGTATACCGGCTCGCCCGCAGCCGCGTCGATGCGATCAAGACACGCGCCGAACGTGCCGTCGAGGCCGACATCATTCTGGACGAGCTCGAAGCGCTCGCGCACAGGCCGGGCCCCATCCTGACCGAGGTGGTGGAGCTCAACCGCCGCTGGCAGGCGCTGGATATGAACACCGAACCGGCACGGCTCGCGCGCGCACAAGCCGCCCGCCGCGCCGTGCAGGCGCGCCTCGAACGCGAGCAGGACGAGCAGCGCGCGCGCAGCCGTTTGGAGAGCGTCGCGCGCGAATGGACCGAATCGCTACAGTCGCTGGAGGAGCCCGACTCGGGTGCATTGATCGAGCTTCGCGAGCGGCTGGCGCAGTTGCGCGCCGAAGCGCAATCAACCTCGCACGAGCGCGTGCTCGCCGAGCTGGCGCAGGCCCAGGAACGACTGGCCGCCATCGAGCAGGAGGTGATGGCCCGTGCCGAAGCCGAAGCGCTGGTGCGCGAGGCGGAGCGACTGGCCGCGGGCACGTACATCGATCACGGTGATCTGCCCCGGCGCTGGGAGGCGCTCGACCGGTCATTGCGCACGCCCGCATTCACACGCCGCTTCGAGGCCGCGCTTATTGCCGTCGAGCAACGCCGGCGCGTGCACACCGAGATCGCGCAGCAGGAAGCGCACGCCGCGCGCCAGCACCTGCATTCGCTGCTGCACGGTGCGGAGCAGGCGCTCGCGGCCGGCCAGTTGAAAGAGGCGCGCACGGCTGCGGACGAGTTGAAGCGCGTGCGTGCAGCGGCCACGACGCTGCCCAAACCGACCATCCAGCGCCTCGGGCGGCTGCAACAGCAGCTTGTCGAGCTTGAGCGCTGGCAGGCTTTCGGCCAGCACAATGCCCGGGTGCAGTTGTGCGAGCGCGCCGAGGCGCTCGCACAATTCAGCGGCGATATGCGCGAGCTTGCGCACGAAGTGCAGGCGTTGCGCAACGAATGGAAAGCGCTCGATCAGCAATACGCGGGCGTTCCCAAGGCGTTGTGGGAGCGATTCGATCGCGCCTGCGAAAAGGCGTACGCGCCGGCGGCAAGGCACTTCGCCGAACAGGCCGCGCGACGCAAGGAAGCACGCCGCAAGCGCGAGGAGTTCATCGCCAGCACCGCCGATCAGGCGGTCCTGCTCATGCAGGAGCCGCGCGATGGACGTGCGCTCGAACGCTGGCTGCGCGAAACCGAGCACACGTGGCGCGAAGGCGACTTGGGCAGCATCGAGCCCAAATTGTGGAAAGAGCTCGACGGCCGACTGAAGGCGGCGTTGACGCCGCTGCGGGCTGTGCTGGGGAATGCGCGCGAGCAGGCGAAGGCCACGCGGCGGACGCTTATCGACGAGGTACGCGGGCTTGCCGCCAGGGCGCTGGAGCGCGATGCGCCCTCGCTGGTGAAGGCGATCCAGACGCGCTGGCAGGAGACCGCGAAGGCGATGCCGCTGCCGCAACGCGATGAGCGCGCGTTGTGGGAGGAATTCCGCGCTGCGTGTGACGCTGTATTCAAGCTGCGCCAGGACAAGCGCAGCGAAGCGGATGGCCGCAAACACGAGGCGCGGCGTGCGCTCGAAGAAATCGCCGCCGTACTCGAGCACCTGGCGCACGCATCGGACAAGAGCGACGAGACGATCCGCCGCGAGTTGCGCGAGCAGCAAGCACGCTGGAAGTCGCAAGCCGGCGGTTCCGATACGGCGTTGCGGGGACTGGAGGCACGCTATCGGCACGCGCTCGGTGCGGTCGAGGCCCTGCTGCGCGCGCGCGTTCGCTCGCGCGAGGCGGCGGCATGGGACACGCTCGCGCTGGAGGAGCAATTGTGCGAGCGACTCGATGCACTGCTGCAAACCCCGTTCGATCCAGCCACGGCCGCACCAGAGGCAGACGCGGTGCGGATGCAATGGAACGAGCGCACCCCGCATCCTGGTGCGTGTGCACAAAAGATGAGTGCGCGCTTTGACGCGGCATTTGCGGCGCTCGCCGATGCGGCCGTGGCGCAGGGCTACCGTAAGCGGCTGTCGCAAACGGCTTCGCAAAGGCTCGAAGGCCTGCTCGCGCTGGAACTGCTGCTCGGCCTCGATACGCCGCCCGAGTTGCAGGCCGAGCGCCTCGCGCTGCAGGTGAAGCAACTGCGTGATCGATTCCAGAACTCGGTGAGCACCGCCGCGCAGGATCCGGGCGAGCGGCTGTGCGATCTTTGCGCCCAGCCGGGCGTGTTCGAGCCGCGCGACCGGGCGCGACTGCAGCGCGTCTTTGCGGCAATGGGCAGGCGCGGCAGGAAGTAGCGGCCAAACCGCTGCCGCTCCGCTACAATCCCGCGGTCAAGCGCCGTGCGTCGTACACATAATCCCAGTTCGGAGCCGTTTTCGCCATGATAGAAGTCAACGAGACGATCGAGGTCGCATCCGATCCCAAGACCGTCTGGTCGTTGTTGTCCGAGCCGCGCGCGGTGGTTGAATGCGTGGCGGGCGCAACGCTCGGCGAGCAGCAGGAAGACGGCAGCTACGATGCCGCCATCACCATCAAGTTCGGACCCGCCAAGGTCGCCTTCCGGGCCAAGGTCGAGATCGCCTACGACCACACGAGTATGAGCGGCAAGGTGATCTCCAGGGGCAAGGACAAACAGGGCGGAGCGCGCTTTCACACGACCATGGGCTTCAAGGTTCGGGATCGCGAAGGCGAGGCCGCGGGCTCGGCGATCGGCATCCAGGCGCAGGTCGAGATCAGCGGACGGCTGGCGTCGCTCATCGAAACCGGCGCCTCCATGGTGGTGAAGCGCATGACCAAGGAATTTTCGGAACAGCTCGCGGTGCGCTGCGCAGGTGTTGGCGCGGCATAGCGAGGCTTGCCGCGCAGGCGAAGTGCGGCAAGCGCCAGGCAATTTCACATGTTTACGGAGGATGGACAACCATGAAGGTGTATCAACGGCTGGCGCATGCATTCAAGGGCGAAGGGGTCACATCGACCTTCGGCATGATGGGCGACGGCAACATGTTCTGGATCTCGGAGTTGCACAAGATCGGTGTGAAGGTGCACGAGGTACGGCACGAGGGCGCCGGGCTCGGAATGGCCGACGGCTATGCCCGCACGGCGAACAAACCCGGGGTAGCGACTGCCACCTGCGGCCCGGGCACGACACAGCTGGCGACCGCGTTCGTCACCGCGGCGCGCGCGCATTCGCCGGTGGTCGCGTTCTGCGGCGAGTATCCCTGGAGCGATCCGGAATACACGCAGTACCTGGATCAGTCGCGCTTCGCCGAGGCCTGCGAGGCCGGTTTCGTGCGCTTGCAGAACCCCGACCAGACCGATGACTGCGTGCGCAAAGCGTTTTATCTCGCCAAGCTCGAACGCCGTCCCATCATGCTGAGCTGCCCGATGGACATCCAGCAGAAGGAGTTCGAGGACGCGGACGAACCGTATCGTCCGACTTCGGAGCTGTTCAATGCCGGCACGATCAGTCCCGATGCGAAGGTGCTCGCACGCGCGGCCGATCTCATCGCCTCGGCCAAGCATCCGGTCATCATCGTCGGGCGCGGCGCGCAATGGGCCGGCGCCGGACCCGCCGTCCTCAAGCTCGGCGAGCGTATCGGCGCGCTGCTAGCGACCTCGCTGCTCGCGAAGACCTTCCTGGCCGACCAGAGCGAGTATCACGCCGGCATATCCGGCCTGTACGCGACCCGTCCCGCGATGAAGCTCATGGAAGAGGCGGACGTGGTGATCGGTGTGGGTGCGAGCTTGAACCGCCACACGCTCGAGAACGGCTATCTGTATCCGAACGCCAAGTACATTCAGATCGACCATCAGGCGCACGTGGCGATGGCCAACGGCAAGTTCTCCGACCTCTACATCCAGTCGGATGCGCGAATCGCGGTCGAGGCGCTGGAGAAACTGCTGGCCGAGAAGGCGCACAAGAACACCGGCTATCGCACCCCCGACGTCAAGGCGAAGCTCGCGAACCACAACGCCGATCGCACCGAATTCCCGATCGATCCCGGCACGGTGGATCCGCGCGAATCGATGATCGCGCTGGAAGAACTGCTGCCGCCAACCGTGGGTGTGCTCTCGGGCAGCGGCATGACTTCGGGCATTTCCAGCATGCTGATGACGCGCCCGCGCACCATCACCCAGGCGGGGCACTTCTTCGGCTGCATCGGTCAGATGCTACCGGCGGCGATGGGCGCGATCGTCGCGTCGGACTACACGCCACTGTGCCTGATCGACGGCGATGCGAGCTATCTCATGCACCTTGCCGAGTTCGAAACGGCGGTGCGCTACAAGATGCCGCTGCTCGTGGTGGTCATGAACAACCAGTGCCTGGGCGCCGAGTACTACAAGCTCGATGCGAAGAAGATGGACGCCATGACTTCGGTCATTCCGACACCCGATCTCGGTGCCGTGGCCGTGGCGATGGGCGGGCGCGGTGCGCTCGTCACGCACAACGATCAGCTACGCACGGCGGTGAAGGATTGGGTCGCCAAACCCGGCCCCATGGTGGTCGACGTGCGCATCTCGCGCACCGTGCCGAGTATTCCGTATCGGCGCATCCACTACGGCCGGGACGAGTAATCGGCAAATCCGTGCACGCCTTGTTCTAGTGCAGCGTTCAAGAAGCGCCGCGCCGCCCAGCCCGATGCGCTCCCCAGTGCGAGCCAGAACAAGGCGTTCGCCAGCGCCGTCGCCCAGACGAAGCGTTGCGCCAGTTGCGCCAGCGCTGCGGCGTCAGCCGGGCTGTGTTGCGCGAACGGATTCGCCGAGGTGAGTGGAACACCGACCAGGTACGGCGCTACCAGCAGGGCCAGGGCGGCCCAACGCCAGGGACCCTTGCCGAATACCGCACCGGCGAGACCGCCTGCGGTGCACGTCACGCTCAGCACCCACCATAGCTGGCGCGCTGCCAGAGGCGCAGCCATGGCGCCTGGAATCTCGGGCGGAAGACCCAGCGCCGGCGCGACGAAGAACACGACGTATCCGGCCGCACCCCAGAGTAATCCGTAACGCCAGTCAAGCCGGGTCACAGCGCGGCGGCGGAGCGCCGCCGCCATGACGGCCAGCATCATCAGCGCGAAACCGGCGGCAGTAAGCACGTTGGACAGTACCGTAAAGCCGATGCGCTGCGCGCCGGGGGAGGGTTCCCACGCCGCGGCGGGATGCGCGTGCGCTGCGCCATCGGCGGGTCCGTGTTCGTGTGCCTGAGCCAGCCCCGGTGGCGCAGCCGCGCCCGGCTCGATCGACGCTTGTGATTGCTCGAAGCGCTCGGCGGCGTGAATGATCGGGATGACGCGCCAGTGCTGAACCGCGCTCAGCAGAAACCCTGCGATCGCAGCCACCAGCAGCGCGCACAGCACGACGCGACGAAACAGCATGAATGGGCGCCACTCAGTGGCAAGGGAAACCCTGTGAGTGGCGCATGTCGTGCGCCGCATTGTGCGCGGCGGACGCCTGCACGAAGCCGGCGCCGTACAGGATCGCAACCCCGAGCATGAAGGCGGCGAAAAGCTGAAGCCCTCTGGAAATCGCGATGGTACGTGCGGCTGCGGCAGTGCTTACGTGGTTATGCATGAGACTTACTCGCTATGGTCGGAGAAAAAAATCCGTGAGTGCAAACGGGCAGTGTGAATCGATGCGCTTACTGGTAAGCATGAATCTCGAGTCACCCTCGTGCCGTACGACTCTATCGCCGCAAGTTGAAGCGGTCAATCGCGTCATGTCCGTTCAAAGGCCCGCAACGTCGGCCGTACCGAGGCGAGACACGCACATCCAACCCGGTGGCGGTTGCACCGTCTCGACCTCCAGCAACAGCGCTTGGGCTTTGGCGGGGCCGAGCGCGGCGAGAAGATCGGGATAGACGCCGAGATCCTCGGCTGCATTGTGCGCGCTCAGCGCGCCCATCAAACGCGTGGTGCACGCCTGAAGGATCTCGCGGTCGGCATCGCCTTGCAGCAGATCGTGCAACGCCTGCGTCAGGTCCAGAATGCGGCCGTGCTCCTCCTGCAACCCGGCCACGACGGCCGCCAGCCTCTCCTTTACGAGCGGAAAGAGCACCTGTTCTTCAACGAAAACATGCTGGCTGAGATCGGCGCGGGCGCGCACCACCCACTCGGCCTCTCGTCGGCCTCGTTCCAGGTCCTCGCAGAAGTCCATGAGATATCCCTCGACGCGGTGGTGAGCGTGCTGGAACAACTGCAGGAGGGCTGCGCCTTCTTTCACGACCATCGCCGCTTCGCCTCGCGCGCAGCGCAGCACCTACGCTTGAGTGGCATCCCGTTCACCCCGATGCTGTGCCTGTCCGGCCCGTTGCGAAATCTCCTCCCAGGAAAGCAGGGTTCGATCGACCAGAGTCCGCTCCAATGCGCGCAGCCAGCGCTCCCAGAAGTGGAAGTTCTCTTCCTTGCCCCCGCTTGCCTGCTGCCACATCATGATTTCGGACACCACTCGCCAGCGAAAGTCGTCGAACGGAAACCGCCCCTGCTGGCACAGGGCCGCAACAATACCGAAGACGCGTTTCTCCCACGGCGCCCGGAACGAGATCTCGCCGCTTCGCCGAGGCAGCGTTTCGGCGAGCCGCGGATCGACCAGCACGTCCTCCTGGCGCTCCATACGCAGTCCGCCCGCGCTCACCGGGAGACTCCTTCGACCGCATTGGCTCGCGCGACGCCCATCAAGGCGTCGCGCGTCCCCAGAGCGGCCAGGTAGTCTTCAGGCCAAGCCACCGCGCCCGCGGGTCTTTAGGGCAGGACGAAG
>WYBJ01000251.1 GCA_011525945.1 Burkholderiaceae bacterium
GGTTCTCGAACAGGATCTTGTGCTTGGCGTTCTCGGGCGGTTCGGAGTTGACCTTGTCGACCTTCACCAGCGCAAAGTAGCGCTCGCCATCTTTCGGGGTGCGGATCTCGCCTTCGATCGTGTCTCCGGTGTGCAGATTGAAACGCCGAATCTGCGAAGGGCTCACGTAAATATCGTCGGTGCCCGCGAGGTAGGAGGTATCCGGTGAGCGCAGGAAGCCGAAACCGTCCGGAAGCACTTCCAGCGTTCCGCCGCCGTGAATCGTCTCGCCTTTGCGCGCATGATTCTTCAGCAGCGCGAAGATGAGATCCTGCTTGCGCATGCGGTTCGCGCCGTCGATCTCGTTCTTGACGGCCATATCCACGAGTTCACCCACGTGGAGGTTCTTCAACTCGGACAAATGCATAGACGGGAGCCTGGGAGTCGTCCCCTCGGCAGACGAGGATTCGGATCGAGGTGATGAAGCAGCAGGGACTTCGTCCGGGAGCGTGAGGGCCCGCACGCGAACTGCGGGGGAGGCTCCCGACTTATTTCGAGGAAGCCTAGCCGGTTCAGATACTGCTGTCAATGAACGCCGTGAGTTGGGACTTCGATACGGCGCCAACCTTGGTGGCCTCGGCGTTGCCGTTCTTGAACAGGATCAGGGTCGGGATGCCCCGAATACCGTACTTCGGCGGAATGGCCTGACTATGATCGACGTTCACCTTGGCGACCTTCAGCCGGCCCGCGTACTCCTTGGCGATTTCGTCCAGCGTCGGCGCGATCATCTTGCACGGGCCGCACCATTCTGCCCAGAAATCCACCAACACAGGGGTATCGGACTTCAGAACCTCTGCGTCGAACGTCTCATCGTTGACGTGAAGTATATGTTCGCTCATGGCAAGATCAGAGAGGAAAGTTTCGGAGGGGAATGTGACGAACCGCGAGTCGCAGTCCGGTAGCCGTTGCGGCGCGCGATTGAGCCTATGCTACCCAAATTCCGCTGCTGTGGGAAGAAACGCGCGCAGCGCCTCTGGTTGACGCGACCATCTGTTAGAATTCACAGACTGCACATGCAAAACCGAGTTTGTTATGACTTACGTTGTTACCGAAGCCTGCATCAAGTGCAAGTATACCGACTGTGTGGATGTCTGCCCGGTCGATTGCTTCCGCGAAGGCCCCAACTTCCTGGCGATCGAACCCGACGAGTGCATCGACTGCACCTTGTGCGTCGCAGAATGTCCGGTCGAAGCCATCTTCGCCGAAGACGATGTCCCGGAGAGCCAGCGCGCTTTCATCCAAATTAACGCCGAATTGGCCAAGGACTGGCCCCCGATCATTGAAAAGAAGCCTGCGCCGCCGGACGCCGACGAGTGGGCGAAGGTCAAGGATAAGCGCGAGCTGCTCGACAAAGGCTAGGCCGCTGCGCTGCCGCGGCTTGGCCAGCCGCTCGTACCCTCGCGTCCGGCCGCGCGAGTTTTGGTGCTGGCCGAGGCTTGGCGGTTGCGTGGTGCTGATGCGCTGAGATGGCCATTCGCGGCACGATCGGAGCTTTCACCTACCCGTCTTCCTCGTTCGTTGCGCAAGCGTGCCGGCATGTTCTGCGCGATGCGCGTGGTCGTGACCTCTCGCGTAGCACCGTGCTGCTTCCGCATCCGCACGCGGCTGCTACTTTCGCACGGGCGTTGCACACCCTCGTCGGCGCGAGCCTGCTGTTGCCACGCCTGACCAGCTTGCGCCACTGGGCAGCCGAAATCTCGCCCGGACGGCCGGGTGCAGCCGCGTCAGCGCGCGAAGCAGCGGTCTATCATGCGCTCGCCGAACGGCGCTGGTTTCCGCAGCAGGATCTGTGGGCCGTAGCCGCTGAGCTCTGCACGCTATTTGACGAGCTGACCCGCTGGCAGGTCGGTTTGCCCGCGTCCCCGGAGGATTTCGCGCGTCGGCTGGAACGCGCCTACGAGGCCCGCGCAGGGGCGAGCTTCGCTTTTGAGGCGCGACTGGTGCACGAGCTGTGGCATGCGCTGGGTGCGGATGCGAGCGGTGACGAAGGGGCCTACCAGCTTCGGCTTGGTCTGCTCGCGCACGAGGTTCCCGGCCCCATTCTTGCCATTGGTTTGTCGCGCCTTGCGCCCGCCGAGGAGCAATTCCTGCAGCGCTGTGCCGAGCGCGTTGCGGTCGTCCGTATCGACGAGGACTACACAGCGCAACCGCACGATCGGTTCGAACTCACGCTGCGCGCAGCTTGGCCCGAGGCGATGACCGAGACCCTGAGCAATCGTGCGCTTGCCCTGCGACGAGCGAGCCCCGAACCGGGTCTGGCTGGGCGCGTACGATTCTGCGGCGCGGCCGACGCCGAGCAGGAGGCACAGATCGTTGCCGCCAGCGTGCTGCGTTGGTTGCGCGCGGGCTGCGGCAGCATCGCGGTGGTCGCACTCGATCGCGTCGTCGCGCGACGCGCCCGCGCGCTGCTGGAACGCGCGCAGGTGTTGGTTCGCGACGAGGCGGGCTGGCCGCTATCCACCACGAGTGCGGCGACGGTGATCGGGCGCTGGTTCGATCTCGCGAGCAACGATTGCCGTCACCGCGATCTGCTCGATCTGCTCAAGTCACCGTTCGCATTCGCCGATTGGCCGCGGGCGCAACGCCAGGAAAGCGTCCGGCGCTTCGAGCGGGCGCTGCGCCACGCCGGAATCCTCTCAGGCCTGGAGCGCTATCTGCAGCTCGTGCAGCAAAGCGGGGATGCACTCAACCGACAGATGCTGCTTGGCGTCCAACGCGGTCTGAAGACGCTCGCGCGCAAACGGCGCGAGAATCTCGCCCGCTGGCTCGCTGCGCTCAACGCGAGCTTGACGCAGATCGGCGTGCCGCGCGGATTCGAAGGCGACGATGCGGGTGTTCAGGTACTAGAGCTATTGCGCACGCTCGCGGCCGAGCTCGTCGACGATCGCATCGCAGTAGACTTTGGCGAGTTCCGACGCTGGCTCGCGCAGCGGCTGGAAGCGGCCGCGTTCCGCGATTCCGGTATCGATAGCCCAGTGGTGTTCACATCGCTCGATGCGACTCGCCTGCGCAGTTTCGATGCGACCTTGATCCTGGGCGCGGACGCGCACCGGCTGCCCGGCAGCGGCACCGCCGGCATGTTCTTCAATCAGCGTGTGCGGCTCGAGCTCGGTCTGCCCGGCCAGGACGCGAATACGCGCGAGGTGCAAGGATTGCTGATGGGCCTGCTCGGGCGCAGCGCCGAAACGCTCGTGACCTGGCAGAGCACTGTTGCCGGAGAGCCCAACCTGATCTCACCATTGTTCGAGCGGCTGCGGGCGCTGCACGAACTGGCGTGGAATGACCGGCTCGACGATGAAGGTGCGGCACAAGGGATCGAACCGCGGCGCGTGCACAGCACGCACGGCACGCTTCCCGAACCGACCACGGTGCCGGCGCCGCGCATCCCGCCTTCGCGCATCCCGCCTGCGATCAGTGCAAGCGGCTACAACACCTTGTTGGCCTGCCCCTATCGGTTCTATGCGCGCTATGCGCTGGGCCTGCGCGAGAGCGACGAGGTGCGTGAAGAACTGGAGAAACGCGATTACGGTACGCTCGTGCACGAGATCCTTGCCCGCTTTCACCGCAGGCATGCCTGCCTGCTCGAACTCGGCGCCGAGGCTGCCGAGCGTGCACTGGGCGACGTTTCGGATGCCGTGTTCGCTGGCGAGATCGCCCGCAACTATCTCGCCAGAGGCTGGCTCGCGCGCTGGCGTGCGCTCATTCGGCCCTACGTCGTGCGCCAGTGCGAGCGCGAAGCGCAGGGCTGGCGCTTCCACGTCGCAGAGGCGGATCGGGATATAACGATACGCACGCCGGCCGGCAGGAGCTTTTGCCTGCGCGGGCGTATCGATCGTGTGGATAGGCGTGACGGCGGCGCCGTGGGCGTGGTCGACTACAAGACCCGGCCACGCGCGCAGCTCGCAGCCGAACTCGCATCCGCGGGCGAGGATGTCCAGCTTCCGGTGTACGTACTGCTCTGGGAAGAACCGGTTGCCGAGGCATCGTATCTGGCGATGGATCGCGACGAGGTGGCGGTGGTCACGTTGGAACACCCGGTGCATCACGCCGTTGAGGTGCGTGCCCGCCTGACCGAACTCGTCGATCGCATGAGCGATGGTGCGCCGCTGCCGGCCCAGGGTATCGAGGCGGTGTGCGCCTCCTGCGAGATGCACGGCTTGTGCCGGCGCGGGCATTGGTCGTGAACGACGCCCGGACAGCGGCGAGCAGCGCATCCGCGCTCGATCCTGCGCACAGCGTCGTGGTGGACGCCTGCGCTGGCAGCGGCAAGACCTGGCTGCTGGTGTCACGCATCCTGCGCCTGCTGCTCGCCGGGGTCGAGCCGGGTGAGATCCTGGCGATCACGTTCACCCGCCAAGCAGCGCAGGAAATGACCGTGCGGCTGCATCAGTGGTTGCGTTTTCTCGCCACCGCGCCCGACGAGTCGGTACGGATGTTCCTCGCCAGTCGTGCATTGCCGCGGGATGAGATCGATGCGGCACTCGTGCGTGGCCGCGCGTTGTACGAGCACGTGCTCGTGGCGCTACCGGCGCTGACGATCTCGACTTTCCATGGCTGGTTCCTGCGGTTGCTGGGCAGTGCACCACTGGAGGCGGCGGCGCTCGGTAACGTGTCGCTGCTCGAGCGCACGTCCGTGCTGCTGGCGCAGTCCTGGGCACAGTTCGAGGAGAGCTGTCGCCGCGGCTCGGACCGCGAGGCCGCACGCGGGCTCGATTTTCTGTTCGACCGCTACGGTCTCAATCAGACCCGCCTTCTGCTCGAGCGCTTCGTGCGGCACCGGACCGATTGGTGGGCCTATGCCGGTCAAGGCGCGGATGCGACCGGACGCGCGTTGGCCCGGCAGGCAGCGCTGCTCCGGTTTGCTCCCGGGACGGATGTCACCGAGGCCCTGTTCGCGCGGGGCGCATTTATCGCCGAAGTGCGGGAGCTGTGCGAGTTACTGGCGCGTAATACCGCGCATGAGCAAGCGTGCGCCCGGCAGTTGGCGGCGCGCCTCGAGCGAAACGAGCACGAGGCCGCTTTTGCTGCTTTGTGCCAGGTGCTGCTCACGGGCAAAGGCGAGCGGCGCAAGAAGAAGCCAGCGGCGACCCAGGCTCGCCGCCTCGGCGGCACGGGTGAAGCACGCTATCTCGATCTGTGCGAGCGGCTGAGCACGAGCGTTCTCGAGGCTCTGGAGGCAAACGCTGAGCAGGCGAGCTATCGCGCCAATGAAGCCGCACTCATTGCCGGCAGCGCCTTGCTCGCACACTACCAGAGACTCAAGCAGGACCGGCAGGTGGTCGATTTCGCGGATATCGAGTGGCTCGCCTACGAGCTGCTGGTACATGCCGAGCACGCGGTGACGATGCACTGCAAGCTCGACAACCGCTATCGCCACATCCTGCTCGACGAATTCCAGGACACCAACCCGCTGCAATGGCTCGCGCTCAAATCCTGGTTCGACGCCGCCGCGCAGGCGGGATCGACACTCGGCGTGTTCCTGGTCGGCGATCCGAAGCAGGCGATCTTTCGCTTCCGCCGCGCTGATGCGCGCCTGTTCGAGGCCGCACGCGATTGGCTGCGGCATGAGCATGGGGCGACCGTATACGCGCGTGACGTGTCGTATCGCTGCGCCCAGGCCGTGCTCGATGCGGTGAATCGAGTGTTCGGGCCCGAGGCCGCTTTTGCGGGCTTCGTGCCACATCGTGCCTTCGACCGGGCGCTGCCGGGCAGGGTCGAAGTATTGCCACTGGCTCGAAACACCGCACAGAACCTCACCGCGGCGCCGGTGACGCTGCGTGATCCACTACGATCGCCGCGCCTCGTGGAGGAAGATACTCGCCGCGAATGCGAGGCACAGATGCTGGTCGGGCGGCTCGCAGAGATCGTCGGACGCTGGCGTATCGCCGACGGGCCGGATCACGAGCGTCCGGTACGCTATGGCGATATCATGATCCTCGTACGCCGGCGCACACACCTGCAGATTTACGAACGCGCCCTGCGGCATGCGGGCATGCCGTTCGTCACGTCGCGCCAGGGCGGGTTGCTCGATACTCTGGAAGCGGCGGATCTGATTGCGCTGCTCGAGTTCCTGGTTTTTCCGTGCGACGATCTCGCGCTCGCGCATGCCCTGCGCAGCCCCATATTCGGCTGCACCGACGACAATCTACTGCGGATTGCGCAAGCGCCCGGGGGGGATTGGTGGGAACGCCTGCGGGGTATGCTGGACGCGGCGCTTGATGCGCGCTTGCGTCGTGCCCGCGATCTTCTCACCGACTGGCTCGAGCGGGCAGATCGCTTGCCGGTACACGACACGCTCGACGGCATCTACTTCGAGGGTGACGTGCTTGCCCGCTACCAGGCCGCAGTGCCTGCAGCGATGCGCACCGCGGTCGTCGCCAACCTGAACGCGTTCATTCAGCGCGCGCTCGAAGTCGATTCGGGTCGCTATCCAAGCCTGCCGCGCTTCATCGCGGAGCTGCGCGAGCTGCAGAACGCATCACCCGACGAAGCGCCTGATGAAGGCAACGCGGCGAACACCCATGATGCCATTCGCATCATGACGGTGCACGGCGCGAAGGGTCTGGAAGCCCCGATCGTGTGGTTGCTCGACACGGCCGCGGTTCGTCCTGCGGAGCAGGGGTTCGACGTCCTGGTGCAATGGCAGCCGGGGGAAGTCGCGCCGCACAGCTTCTCGCTCTTGACGCGTAGCGATGAACGCAGTCCCGCGCAGCGCCGGCAGCTCGAGGACGAGGCCCGCAACGCCGAGCGCGAGGAATTGAACCTCCTCTATGTCGCCATGACACGGGCGCGCCAGGCCCTTTTCGTGAGCGGTAGCGAAGCGCGCGGGGTTGCGGGTTCGTGGTATGCGCGGGCTCGCGGCGCAGTAGCCGCAGCGGCCGGGGGCGAGGATCGGCCCGATGCGACCGTGAGCCACGGTGACGAACTGTGGTCCGATGCGGCAGCGAATGAGCGCCAGGAGCTTCCACTGGCGCGGATCGTCGCGGCGCACGATGACCCGCTGCGACCGGCGGGGCGAAGGCATGGCTGGCCTGCCTCCCCGGAGGAACGTTACGGCACGGCTTTTCATCTCGTCATGCAGCGTGCAACCGGCAGTGCGCAAGCCGACGCCGGCGAGCTTGCACGTCGCCTGGGGTTGCCGCTGGCACGGATCGAGTCGATGCAGGCGCAGGCTCAGCGCCTGATGGCGGATCCCGAACTGGCTCGGTTGTTCGACTCGCAGCGCTACCTGCGTGCGCTCGATGAGTGGCCCATCATGACGAGCGCAGGCGAATTGCGCCGCGTCGACCGGGTAGTCCAGTTCCGCGACGAGGTCTGGGTGTTGGACTACAAGACAGGCGGCCGGGCCGCGGTCGCGAACACAGCACGCGAGGCCGAGTACCGTGCGCAGGTAGAAGGCTATTGCACGGCCCTGCGCTGCGTATTCCCGGACAAGCCCGTATATGGGCTGATTTTGTTCGCGGACGGGTCACGCATCCCGATCGGGGGGCCGCAATCGCGCCAGCGGGCTTGCTGATTCGGCTCGCGCGACGTCGTGCCGCCTCTGCAAGCGGCGTTATCGTCGCAGCTGGTGCCGGCTTTCTGGGACTTCCCCGTAAGGTCGAGCGCAGGCTGGCAAGAAAACCGGTGCAAACAACCGCGTTTACAGGTAACGTACGGCCCCGCTTCCAATATTTCCTAGCCATGCAGGAGACCGTGATGTCGTCGAAGTCCCGCTTCCGAATTGCGTCATCCATCGCCGTGGCGGCCGCTGCCCTTGCCGCTGCTGGTGCCCCAGCGTATGCGCAACAGTATCCGAGCAAGGTCGTGCGTGTGATCGTTCCGTTCGCGCCGGGCGGTGGCAGCGACATTACCGCACGGCGCTTCTCCGCCAAGCTCTCCGAGGTGCTCGGCCAGCAGTTCATAGTCGACAACCGTGGCGGCGCGGCCGGGTTGATCGGCATGGAGCTTACCGCGAAGTCACCGCCCGACGGCTATACCGTCATGATGATGTCGGCCAGTTTTGCCGCCACGTCCGCAACGCGTCAGCCGAAGTTCGATCCGATCAACGCCATCATTCCCGTGGTCGAGTTCGGCGTCACGCCCCTCGTTCTTACCGTACACCCGGTGATACCCGCAAAGTCGGTCAAGGAACTGGTGTCCCTGGCGCGCGCGAAACCGAACGATCTCACATATGCCAACACCGGTATTGGCGGTTTCACGCATCTGGCGACCGAATATTTCCTCGATGTAGCCAAGATCAAGATGGTCGGTGTACCGTACAAGAGCACGGGCGCGGCGATGGCCGATATTCTTTCCGGTCAGGTGCCGGTCATCGTCGGCAGTCTGCTGCCGGTGGTGCCGCATCTGAAGAGCGGTAAGCTGCGTGCCCTTGGCGTCACCACCGAGAAGCGTTGGTATTCGTTACCCGATGTACCGGCGATCGCCGAGACTTACCCTGGGTTCGACGTGGTGCTGTGGTTCGGGATGATGGCGCCGCGGGGTACGCCGCAGCCCATCGTCGATCGGCTGAACGGGGCGATCAACGAGGCTCTGAGGATGGACGATGTCAAGACCAGCCTGGACCGCGAAGGCATGCAGCCCTCGGGCGGCAAGCCGGATGCGTTCGGCAAGCGCATCCGCGACGACTACGAGCGCTGGGTGAAGCTCGTGAAGGACCGCCACATCGTCATCAAGTGACACGGCGGGCGCGGGTGAACATCGTTGTCATGCCGGGCGACGACATCGGCCCGGAAATTGTGCGTGCGGCGCTTGCCGTGCTGACTGCCGCCGATGAGGCATTCTCGCTCGGCTTGCAGCTCACTTCGGTGGACGTGGGCATGGCGAGCTACCGCGCACACGGTACGACGCTGACCGCTACCGCCCTGCAGGCAGCGATCGATGCCGACGGCGTCATTCTCGGTCCGTGCGGTATGACCGACTATCCGCCGCGCGATCGGGGCGGCGTCAATGTCCCGGGCACGATTCGCAAGCGCCTCGATCTCTACGCCAATCTGCGCCCGGCGCGCAGCCGTTCCGGTGTCCCGGATGCGCGCCGCGGGCTCGACGTGCTGATCGTGCGCGAGAATACCGAGGGCTTCTATGCCGATCGCAACATGTTCGAGGGCATCGCCGAGTTCATGCCCACCGAGGATGTCGCGCTGTCGGTGCGCAAGATCACGCGCCAGGGCTCGCGACGCATTGCGAAAGTGGCGATGGAATACGCGCTGCGCCGCGGCCGGCGCGTCACCGCGGTCGGCAAGCAGCACGTGCTGCAGGTGACGGACGGACTTTTCATGCGCGAAGCGCACGCCGCGGCGGGAGCCAATCCGCAGATTGCGTTTCGCGAGATGGACATCGACGCCATGGCGGCCGATCTGTACAGCCGTCCGGAGCGCCACGACGTCATTCTGATCACCAACATGTTCGGCGACATTCTCTCGAACGAGGCCGCGGCGCTGTCCGGAGGGCTCGGCCTTGCCGCTGCTTTGAACGCAGGCGAGCAGCACGCGATCGCCAACGCCGGTCATGGTTCCGCGCCGGACATCGCCGGGAAAGACATCGCCAATCCCTGCGGCATGATTCTCTCCACGGCGATGTTGCTCGATTGGCTGGGCGTGCGCCATCACAAGCCGTGCTTCTTGGAGGCCTGCCGTGCCATCGAGGTGGCGGTGGAGGCGGCGCTGCTTGACGACGCGGTGCGCACCGGGGATCTCGGCGGACGAGGCGGTACGCGGCAATTCGGCGACGCGGTTGCTGCCCGGGTACGCGCCGGGCACGCGATACAAGCCGCGCCCGTGTAGCCGGGCTCCCGGCGCGCGGAGCGCGCCAGCCGAGTCGTGGGCGCGGCGCTCGCGAGCCGCTAGCAGTCTGTCGGACTTTCAGCCCGACAGACTGCTAGTATCAAAGGCATGAAGGTTAAGCACGTTAAGCACTGAGACGGAGCATCCATGGCGAGATTCATTCCGGTTGATCGCGACACGGTA